>CBDVEQ010000009.1:0-28811 GCA_965373045.1 uncultured bacterium
ATTCCTCACTGACCTGGATAATTTCCCAACTATCAGCTTCGATCCTCAGAGGCTGGAGAGACATTGTTGCCATCGTCTGAGCATCATTCAGGGAGATGGCATGAAAATATCTCTTTAATAAATTCTTTTCAGGATGTGACGAACACCCCTGAACGGCCAGTATTAAAAGAACAACTCCGATAATGGAAAAAATTTTTCTCCTCATTTTTCCTCCTTTGTTAAATCCATTGATTCTGTTTTTTAAATTTTACTTTTTTTTCAATACAAAATGCAAGATATAAAAGAAAAATTTCACAGAATAAATTCATCCGGAAGAGCTGGCGATAAAAGAGGTCAAACGATAATGCCGCTCCTCTACTTAATTCCTTGTTAATGAATCCGATAATAGGATATAATTTTTGAATAGGTTAGTTTATTCCGATATAAGTTCTTAAGCTATGTTATTTTCTCGTTTTTCTCTAAGAAAAAAAATCATACTTGTCTTCTTGATCATTATTATCTTTGGTGGACTGATATCCCTTTACTTCGGTTCCAGGCTCGTGAAAAGCACCTTGATTTCACAAGCCCAGGCTAAAGTAAGACATGACCTTGACGCTGCAAGAATGGTCTTTGATTCCAAGCTAAAAGAGATAAAAGACATTGTCAGTCTTACAGCAGGACGCAATCGTCTGCAGGAAAATATACAAAATAAAAAATACAACATTCTTCTTGAAAACCTCAGCAGTCTGCGGGAAGAAACCGGACTCGATATCCTGACTTTAACAGACAATACCGGTAAAGTGATTGTCAGAACACGGAACCCTGGTATTATCGGAGATGACCAGTCCGGAGATGAAATAATAAAACGGGCCCTTAAAAGAGGCGTCCTAGCCCATCCTCAGATCATCTCCCGAAAAGAACTTATAAAAGAAGGGGAAGATCTGGCCGATCAGGCTTACATGGTTTTTATCCCCACGCCAAAAGCCGCTGAACGGCCGGAGGATCGCGAAACCAGCGGAATTATGCTTAAATCCGCTGCCTCGATTGTTGACGGATCCGGCACCCTGCTGGGAGTCCTCTACGGCGGCATTCTTCTGAATAGAAATTATGAGATCGTGGATCTTGTCAAGGAACTTGTTTACAAAGAGGAAAAATACAAAGGCAGAGAGATCGGGACAGCAACCATTTTTCAGAAGGACCTTCGAATCTCCACCAACGTAAAAAAAGAGAACGGGGAAAGGGCCATCGGCACACGTGTTTCCAATGAAGTCAACTCCGCTGTCCTCAAAGAGGGAAAGTCCTGGATAGACAGAGCTTTTGTCGTCAATGACTGGTATATAACTGCTTATGAGCCTATCAGAAATGTCGACCAAAAGATTATCGGGATCCTTTATGTTGGAATAATGGAAAAACCTTACCTGGACCATGTCAAACGAGTGATGCTAATATTCAGCCTGTTGGCTTCTCTCTGCGTCATCATGCTTTTGGTAATGCTCAATATTTCTACGTCCAGTATCATCAAGCCGTTAACACAGATGGTCGAAGCGACTCAAAAAATAGCGGGAGGAGATCTTTCTCACATGGTCGAAGTGAAATCTCAAGATGAGTTTGGGTACCTGGCGGCTTCATTCAATCAGATGACCGCAAATCTAAGGGCAGCCAACAAAGAACTGGTTAACTGGGGAAAAATCCTTGAAAAAAAAGTCGAGGAACGCACAAAAGAATTACTGATGATGCAGGAACACCTTGTTCAATCTGAAAAACTGGCTTCCCTGGGAAAACTGGCCGCAGGTGTTGCCCATGAAATAAACAATCCCCTGGGCGGCATCCTAATCTACAGCCATCTTTTACTTGAGGGGACAGACGCAGACAGCCCCTATTATGACAATTTGAAAAAAATCGTCAAAGAAACAACCAGATGCAAGGATATTGTTAAAGGGCTTCTCGAATTTGCCAGGCCAAAAGAACCCGAGATGACGAAAATCGCAATTAACGAAGCCTTGGAAGCTTCCCTCTCTATAATAGAAGGCCAATCCCTCTTCCAGAATATCGCTATAAAAAAGAATTATGCTGAAGACCTGGATAAGATCATTGCAGATGGCGCCCAACTGCAGCAGGTGTTTATCAACATTATCATGAATGCCGCTGAGGCCATGAATGGAAACGGCACCCTGAGCATCAGAACTTCGCTCAATAAGAATAAAAAATTCATCAACATCCTGTTTAAGGACACAGGATGCGGTATAAAAGAAAAAGATCTTAAAAGGCTTTTCGAACCATTTTTCACCACCAAAGAAGTCGGCCAGGGAACCGGGCTGGGCCTGGCTATCAGTTACAGCATCATTCAAAAACATCAAGGAACCATCGAGGTGTCAAGCAAGATTGATAAGGGAACGGAATTTATTGTAAAGTTGCCTCTAATAAGAGAGAACAAAGATGACTGAAACCGCCAATATTCTGGTCATAGATGACGAAGAAGCCATCCTGGACTCATGCAGCCAGGTGCTAAAAAAAGAGGGTTACAAAGTCAGGGGCGTCCGGGACGGTATTGAGGGTCTAAAAACTTTCAATGAGGAAACTTTCCAAGTCGTTCTTCTGGACCTAAGAATGCCCGGCCCCAGCGGGATGGACATCCTCACTAAAATCAAAGAAGAAAATCCGGAAATACAAGTGATCATCATCACTGGATTTGCCACCATCGAATCAGCTGTAGATGCCATCAAGAGGGGCGCATTTGATTATCTGGCCAAACCTTTCAGTCCTGGAGAGCTGCGTGTTATTGTCCACAAGGCACTGGAAAGCCGTAAGATCTATTTTGAAAACATCTCCCTCCGCAAAGAGCTGAAGGATAGGATCCAATTCGATATGATCGTTGGTAAAAGCCCGGCTATGAATGCGGTCTTTGATATTGTGAGGCGTGTAAGCCCGACTGACAGCACTGTTCTGATCACAGGTGAAAGCGGGACAGGAAAAGAACTGCTTGCAAGAGATATCCACAAACACAGCCTGCGGAAGGAATCGCCTTTTGTCGTAGTCGACTGTGGCGCGCTGGTTGAAACACTGTTTGAAAGCGAACTTTTTGGTCATGTCAAAGGGTCGTTCACTGGCGCGATCGAGACAAAACACGGACGATTTGAAGTTGCGAACGGGGGAACGATATTTCTTGATGAGATCAGCAATATCAGCCTGAATATCCAGGCCAAGCTCCTTCGTGTCATACAGGAACGGGAAGTCACGCGTATCGGCAGCGCCAAACCCATCAAGGTCGACATCCGCATCATTGCTGCAACCAATGAAAACCTCGCCGAATGCGTCAGGCATGGACAATTCAGAGACGATCTGTTCTATCGTTTGAGTGTTGTTCCTATTCACCTCCCTCCACTGAGAGAAAGAAAACAGGATATTCCCCGGCTCGTCGATCATTTCCTGAAGAAGTACAATATAAACACAAAAAAAAGCATAAGGAAAATTTCTTCAACAGTAAGAAAAGCCCTAAGCGAATATAACTGGCCAGGAAACATCCGAGAGCTGGAAAATACTATCGAGAGAGCGGTTGTTCTTTCAGCAAATGATGAGATCCGGCTGGAAGATCTCATCTATCACGGGATCAGTTCCAGCTTTTCCTTGTTGACTCCTGTCGGCGGGAAGTATAAAACAATGGAACAGATTGAAAAGGAATACATCGCCACAGTTCTCCACGCTCACCAGGGGAACAGAAGTCATACGGCTAAAGCTCTTGGTATCGACCGAAAAACACTCCTGTCAAAAATTAAAAAATACAATCTTCCCTAATGCAGATCAGATGGGTCAAAATAGGACAGTAGGTGGGGAATAATTCTTCGCTTTTTTAACCCCTTTTTTGGTCTTAAAATACATAGACTTTTTCCTCCCTTTTAACTTATTCAATATCAATACTTTAGAGCTCCAATAAAAATAATTGAATATATATATATTCGGCATAGATTTTGCAGTAGTTTATAAGGTTCATGAAAGATTGAACGAACGCCATTCAAAAAGGAATTAAAATGAGGATCTTCAAATTAAAAAAAGAATATCTTTTTCCATTTCTTGAGTCCATTTCAGAAGGCGCAGATCTTTGGGCTCCTACGAAAAAGCCGGAAGGGAAACACATCTTTCAGATCATCAAAGATTTTTCTCAGATCGATCTGGACTACACACGCACAATTCTTCCTCCCAGAAAAATATTTCTTCCTCCGTCTTTCAACATGTTCAAAGCCACGGAGAAAAAATATGAAGCTGATTTTTCACACGTTACGGAAAAGATCATATTCGGGCTGCATCCCTGCGACATACATGCCATTCTCATCATGGACCAGTTTTATAAACATCATTATAATGACCCCTATTATATCGAAGCCCGAAACAACACTTTAATTCTTGGGCATTCCTGCTGGCCTGATGAACACTGTTTATGCAAATCAGCAGGCACTGATATTATCGAAGGAGGATACGACCTGTTTTTCAGCGAGCTGGAAAAAGAATATCTTGTCTGGATCGGCTCCAGCAAAGGAGATGATCTTATCAGAAAAAAACCGGACTTTTTTGATGAAGACATAACTGACAAGGACATTCAGAAGTACATTGAATGGAGAGAAGAAAAAGATAAAGCTTTTTCGGTCTCCATCGATTTTAAAAACATGCCCGACCTGATGGAGCTAAAGTATCAAGATGCACTATGGGAAAAGTTGGGTCAGGCATGTCTGGCTTGCGGGTCCTGTTCCAATGTCTGTCCCACTTGCAACTGTTACAATATCAATGACAAACCTTTCCTCACGGAAAACGCATCTCACATTTCCCGCTGTTGGGATGCCTGCACACTGGAAAGTTATTCAGAAGTCGCCGGAGGCGAGAATTTCCGAGAAGCTCGATCACTTAGATTAAAACTTTATTATACACACAAATTACAAGCCTACATCTCCAAGTATGGAAAGCCGGCATGCGTCGGCTGCGGAAGATGCATTGCAACCTGCCCTGTGGATATTAATATCAAAACTGTGGCTCAAAGCCTGGATAATGAAACGGTTGATGCTTTTTGGGACAGGTTCGCTAAAGAGGTGACAAAATGAACGGAGAAACCAAAAAAATCATTCAGGAAAACCCATTCATGCCTGAGCCTGCAAGAATAGTCCGGACCTATCATTTGACCGATGACGTAAAATTTTTTCAGGTTCGAATCGCAGACATGGAAAAAGCCCTGTCTTTTAAATACGATACAGGCCAATTTGCCATGATCTCAGTACTCGGAGCAGGGGAAGCTCCCTTTTCCATCTCTTCAACCCCCTCACGTCCAGGGCTTCTCGAGTTTTGTATCCGGAAGACCGGGATCGTGACCGATTCCCTCTTTCGCCTGAAAGAAAACAGATTGATCGGATTAAGGGGCCCATATGGCACAGGATTTCCAATAGAGAAAATGAAGGGCAAGGATATCATCATTATCATGGGTGGTTTAGGGGCAGCTCCGCTGCGGTCAGTACTGCTGTACTGCCTGGACAACAGGGATCTCTTCAACCGTGTTATCCTGCTTCATGGCGCCAAACGCCCTTCAGAAATGATATTCAGGGAAGAATTTTTTGCTCTGAAGGAAAGAGACGATCTCGAGTGCTATATGAGTGTAGATGAAGACGATACAGGACAGTGGCCTGAAAATGTTGGAGTTGTTACCACTCTTTTCCCAAAAGTGAAAGCTCTTGATGCCGAAAACACGGTAGCTCTTGTTTGCGGACCTCCTATCATGTACAAATTTGTCATCAACGAACTGATCAAACTGGACATTCCCAAGGATCAGATCCTGATGACACTGGAAAGACGGATGAAATGCGGTGTAGGAAAATGCGGACACTGTGCTATCGACTACATATACACTTGTCTTGACGGTCCTGTATTCACATACTGGGATGTTTTACACATGAGGGAGCTCATCTAAGGGGAATACCATGAAAAACGATAAACTGAAAATTGGAATTTATGAATTGACGGGCTGTGCAGGTGATTGCTTGCTTATCGCGGACTGCGAAATGGAACTGATCGATATTTTTAATGCGGTCGATATTCAATCCTTTGCCATGGTCATGAGCAACAACACCGATGGAGAACTGGATATAGCCCTTGTCGAAGGATCTGTCACAACAGAAAAAGAAATCGAAGAATTAAAAGATATACGAAAACGCGCAAAAACAGTTGTAGCTTTTGGAACATGTGCCGTTTTGGGTGGTGTCCAGGCTCGTTTCATCGACCCCAAAGAGTGGGAAAAGAACTTCAAAAAAGTCTATGGCGACACGGAATTCACCCATACAAAACCTGTCCAGTCCAAACCCATAGATGCCTTCATCGATGTAGATTTTTATCTGCCGGGTTGTCCTGTCAGCAAAGAGCAGTTTCTCAATTTCTTCACCCGTATGCTGAAGGGCAATCCACCCGAACATTATCCCAATCCGGTGTGCGTCACATGCAAATACAACGAAAATGACTGCCTTCTTAAAAAAGGAGAATTATGTCTTGGACCATTAACGGCTGACGGCTGTGGTTCCATCTGCCCCAATCACAACATTCCGTGCAATGGATGTTGGGGACCGGTGGAAGGTGCAAATGTGACGTCAGAATTCTATCTTTTAAAGGAAAAAGGGTTCTCTGTGGATGAGATCAAGAAAAAAATGGCCAATTTCTCCGGCACAAAGATAACAGATTATTTTCAGCAGCTTGATAAGGAGCCAAAATGAAAACCATAAGTATAGAACATTTGACCCGAGTGGAAGGAAACGGGGGTATTTCAGCCACGATCGACGGGAAAGTCGTCACAGATGTCAAATTCAATATCTTTGAAGGCCCGCGCCTGATCGAAAGATTAACTGTAGGAAGAACACCGGAAGAGGATGTCAGTATTTCCCCGAGAATCTGCGCTATCTGCACCCTTTCTCATAAAAATGCTGTACTTCGCGCCATAGAAAATGCCTTATCAGTTAAGGTTTCTCCCAAAGTCTATTATTCTCGGGAAATGATGCATATGGGTGAGATGATCGAGAGCCACTCTCTGCACACTTTTATCCTGGCTCTTCCGGATTATCTTGGATATCCCAACGCCATTGCTATGGCCGCAGATTATGGATTTGAAGTCAAAATCGGCCTGGAAATGAAAAATTTCGGAAATCACATCATGAAGACTTACAGCGGCCGATTCATCCATGGCGAAAATCCGATCATCGGAGGATTTGGAAAATTCCCCTCCAGAGAGGAGTTGATCTGGATCAAGAACCGGGCACAACAATTTATGCCATTTGTCTTCAAGGCGGTCAAGCTGTTCTGTGAACTCGATTATCCCACTATTCCAGAGAGCGATACTCTTTATGCCTGCTGTGAACCCGGTAATAACAAGTACGGATTCTGGGGAGAGGAGATCATCCTGTCCACTGGGGAAAAATTTAAAAGGGATGATTATAAATCGTTTACCAATGAATTCATTGTATCTCATTCTTATGCCAAACGCAGTCGATACAACGGGAAACCCTTTTCTGTCGGAGCACTGGCCCGTGTGAACGTACTGGGCGAAAGACTTGAGGGCAATACCGGCAAAATGTATAAAAAATATTTCAATGCGCATTGGAAAAAGAATCCGTTTTACCACAATGCAGCCCAGGCTCTTGAGATTATGTACTGTTTTGAGCATATTCCTCAGCTTGCGGATATCCTCCTCGGATATGAAGAAAATCCTCCGGTCGTCAGTTATACAACCAAGGATGGCGCAGGAACCGGATTGGTCGAGGCGCCCCGCGGTTTGTTGGTCCATCATCACGAAATAGCGGACGGGCTGGTAAAATATGTTGATATCATTACTCCAACCGCCATGAATTGTGAAGACATCGAACGATACTGTCATATCGCAGCCCAGGAGCTTTTGGACAACGGCAAAGAAGACGAAATAAGGGCAAGAATGGACTTGATTGTCCGTGCATTCGATCCATGCATAAGCTGTTCAGCCCATGCAGCACAGGTTGAACAGGCCACACAGGAAGCTTGGAAAGACCGCCTGACAGAGATCACAACTCAGACTGCGCCTGTCTTTATTGGCGTTGGAAATGATGAACGCTCTGATGACAGGATCGGACTTAAACTGGCCTCAGAATTAAAGAAATCAGGGGTGGCAAATGTCTTTCTTGAATCCGACATTCAAGCAGACGCAGCCCTCCAGGAAAGGGAACAGGACAGTCCGATAATTTTTATTGATGCGGTGAATTTCGGTGAGCGCGCGGGCAAGATCACTATGATCCCAGTCGAATATATCCTTAACGATGCAGCCCTCAGCCATAAATTCATCCCATTCCTGTCCGGGCAGATCAACAATGAACAAATAAAAAATTCTTATGTTTTAGGAATCCAGCCTCAGTCCACCGACTTTGGTCAAAATATTTCTCCCCAGGTCTTGGACGCCATGGATAAGATCATCGATCATTTAAAAAGCCGCAACCATAAATAAGTATCTAGGAAAAACAGAGTGGTTGTAGAAGAGAAAAATATTTTGATCATCGATCCGGATGATAACGACAGAAACAGTCTTTCTTCCTACTTAACAGATCTTAATTATAAAACCGAAACTGGCAAATGTCTGACCGATGCTGTAATTAAAATCACTATGAGGAATTTTGGATGTCTGATAATCGACGTTAACCTTCCTGAAATGAAAGGTTATGAGGCAGTTACCATCCTTAAGAATATTTCTCCCGGCATAAAAATTATAATGACAACAAAAAAAAACACAAAACAGCTGGAAGCAAAAGTCAGAGAGCAAGACATATTTTTTTATTTTATAAAATCTTTTGGTAAAGACGAATTAAAATTGGCAATCAACAATGTTTTCAGCCAATAAAGGAGAATACAATGAAAAAGATCAAAGTAAAAATCTTAGTAATCGATGACGATCCTGATTTCATCGAGGCGGTGATTCCCATCCTGAACTCTGCAAATTACGATGTAATAACCGCATCCAGTCCTGACCAGGGAAAAGAAAAGATTTTGGCCGAGAAGCCTGATCTAGTCCTTCTTGACATTATGATGGACAGTCTGTTTGACGGCTTTTCCCTGTGCCACAACATCAAAACGGCAAAAGAATTCGATTCGGTCAAAGATACGCCTATCATTCACATTTCAGCCGTCAAGGAAATAACCGGCTCCAGATTTCAATTCAAAGGGGATGAGCAAGGCATGCTCGGCCCTGACGATTATATTGACAAACCGGTCAAACCTGCTGATTTGCTAGCCCGGATCGACAAGCTTATTAATCGCTGAATCAAGGCCATTTTCGATCAGGCAAAAACATTATTGTTATGAGGCATCAAAATGGATAAAGAAAAATCCATGGTCATCGTTATCGACGATGAAGAAACCATGCGTGATTCATGCAACCTCATTCTCAAAAAAGACGGGTTCCGAACTGAAACAGCAGAAAATGGACCAGAGGGAATCCAAAAAGTAATCCAATTCAAACCCGATATTGTCCTAATCGACCTAAAAATGCCTGGGATAAGCGGTTTTGATGTCCTGGACCAAATAGCGGATATTGATCCTGACATCATAGCCATCGTTATAACAGGTTATGCAACCGTGGATTCCGCTGTTGAAGCCATGCGAAAAGGGGCTTATGATTTCCTGCCCAAGCCGTTCACTCCCGAAGAATTAAGGATCATCATCAAGCGGGGGCTGGAACGGCGGAAGCTCAAAATGGAGGCAGAAAAATTACGCCTTGAAAAAAAACTCATCGAAGAAAACTTCATTACAATGGTTTCTCATCAACTGAGAAGCCCGATCGTCACTGTTATCCAATTTTTTGAAGTCATTTTAGGCGGCATCATCAAGGAGGAAGAAAAAAAGACAGCGATGCTCAACAGGGCAAAAAACAAACTGGAAGGGCTGCTTAATCTCATCAATGAATGGCTGGATATCGCCCGGATGAATGCCGGCAATATTGTCGACCAAGGCAAACCTTTTTCCCTGGTCAACCTTATAAAAAAAACAATAGATTTTTACGAGCCTTTGGCTCAGAAAAACAATATCTCCCTGAAACTCGATGCAGCCTCTGTTGACAAGATGGTGTTTGGCGATGAGGAAACACTTGAGCACGTTTTTACAAATCTCATAAGTAATGCCATTAAATACAGTGGGTCCGGGGCATCCGTGAAAATTTCCATTCGGGAAGATGATAAATATATTATTACCGATGTTTCAGACACCGGGGTCGGGATCCCAAAAAAACATATTCCATTCATTTTTGATCAATTCTACCGGGTCAAGCGGAGTGAAAGCCAAAAACAAAAAGGATCCGGCCTTGGACTGTCCATTGCCAAAAAGATTGCTGAGGCACATGAGGGCAAAATCACGGTTTCCAGTGAGAGCGGAAAAGGAAGCACTTTCACAGTCTTCCTGCCCAAAGCAAAAAACGCAGAGCCGGTAGACCCTAAATAACTTCTTCCTGTTTTAATCATCTAATCTGAATTATTCATAATAAATGGCCGATACCCATGTTTTTTTGAATGATCAGAGCTTTTAACAAAGGATTTTGCCATGGTTAAATTTGGTGCTGAATATCATATATCGTTAATAAAAAAATCATCGGCCCTTTTTTCCCCTCCGGGCAAGCCGATCTGCTTTGTTGCGGCGCATTCGCAGTATATGAATACGGCTTCATACGCCACGTCGCGCATATCGACTTGTGAATAATCCAGGCTAGGAGATATTATTCGGTTTTTCTCGTAATCTCGTTGTGGCATTGGATAAGCATGCAAATTGACCCGAGATCTTTATTTCGTATATAATATTTTGATGAAAACACTGTTGCTTGGATTGGGAAACGAATTATATGGAAAAAACTCTTCCTGAAATCATTAATAAAACCATTGAACTGGTCAAACAAAACAATAATAATGACTAAAAAAGAAATTCTTGTACTGGAAGATCTTCTAGGTTCCAATAAAAAAATCGCAGCCAACATTCGAAATCAACTGTCCGAGAAAGGAATACTGGCCATCAATCTTCTCAGTTCTCCAGGCGCAGGCAAAACCATGCTCCTGGAAAAACTTTCCGAAGTATTAAAACCGGATTATAAAATGGCGGTCATCGAAGGAGATATCGAGACGGAAAGAGACGCCGAAAGAATCAGGGCAAAAGGAATCCCGGCCTGGCAGATCATGACCGGAGGAGCATGTCACCTAGAAGCCAAAATGATAGGCAGGCTATTTCCTGACATCCCGCCTGACCTGGATTTCCTGTTCATAGAAAACGTTGGAAATCTTGTTTGTCCGGCAAGTTTCGACCTGGGAGAACATCTGAGATGTGTGCTACTGTCCACGCCGGAAGGGGACGACAAACCAAAAAAATATCCCAAGGCCTTTATCACATCGGATTCTTTGATCATCAGCAAGTCGGACCTGGTATCAGTCCTGCCTTTTGATATTGAAAGGGCCTCGAAAGAAGCGCTCGAAATGAACCCAAGGTTGGAAATTTTTATCACCTCTTCACTCAATGGGGATGGCATTAAAGAGCTGTCTGACTATTTTATACAAGCTCTCCACAAACTGCGTGATGATCATGCATGAATTGTCTCTTATCGCCAATCTTTTTGAGATTCTTGAAAAACAGTCCAATGATAAGAATGCAAAAAAGATAGTACATGTCAAACTACAGGTCGGGGTTCTTTCAGGAGCCGTGCCAGAATTTTTAAAATCCGCCTTTGACATATATAAAAAAGACACTATCGCATGTGAGGCCGAGATCACGATCGAAAAGGTTCCGTTAAAAATGGATTGCGAGGATTGCAGGTCCGAATTAATAAGCAATGATTATATCCTAACATGCAGTCAGTGCGGCTCCTCGAACCTTAAGACCATTGCCGGAACCGAACTTATCCTTGAAAAGATCGAGATAGAAATATAACCTGGATTATTCACGGGTCGAGGTTGCCGTAGCTGCGAGGAGCGGTTCGTGAAGCTGTATTTATATACTGCGAACGGAACACGACGAAGCCACTGCGGGAAGATCGGCTCGCCCGGAGGGTAAAAAATGCCGATTACAAAAATAATATTGAAGGATTCGAGGGGTCGAGGGGTCGAGTGAAAAGAAAAGATATAAGAGTTTAGTTTAAAGCACTTGTATCCTTGAACCCTTGAATCCTCGAACCCTTTGCATCTACTACTGGATGATATATAAGAAGTTATGTTAGGTTATCGGCAGTTTTTATGAATAAAGCAGGATAATCACTTAGGAATAAATCATGAAAAGCATTAAAGACATTGCAGAACAATCTCCCCTGTCGGAAAAACAACTCCAAAAAATTGAACAAATCATGATCAGGAATAATAACTATGCACCCAGTACCATCAGGCAGGAGATTGCATACTTCTGTACGGAGTTGGGTATGCCTGACTATTATTTCAAAACAACCCCCGTAAAGACCATGGCTAACCACATCGAGGCCATTAAAGCAGCCGGGATCATTGCCGCTGGAGAGGCAAAAGGAAGGATGGAAATAGATCTATCCAGAGAACTGAAAGAAGAAGCCATCTATCTTGTTGATGATGATCACTACCATGCTCATGAAGTGGAAGAACGGATCGAAACAAAGTATCCCAACTGCAGGCTTCAGTCATACAGAACATCAGGTAAAGCTCTTGGTGGAAAACATTTACGCATGTACCTGGTCTATACGCACAGGTTTGATACTGTGGTCAAATTCGACTCAACAGAGGGATTATTTGATGATGTGGACCTTCAGAAGATCGCTTCGGCCGATTTTTTGAAAACCACTACAAAAAACACATATAAAAGATATGAAAACCTCCTTCGAAAATCCCTGTGCTGGGAAACCCCTTTAATCGAAGTCACACATGAAAAAAACACAAAGGAACTCCGTATCATGGTCGCGATAAACACGGATTCCAGTTCCAGATTCTTCTCAAGTGTATCTGATGTCTTCAACTCGTATAACCTGCATTCACGACGCAAATATATCGAGCAATTTTCTAACGGAAAAACCGTATATTCTTTTTACCTGGAAGACATCCACGAAAAAGATCTGATCCGGAATATTGTTGAAGATATCAGTCTTGTCTATGTAATTTTCGGGAGCCCTCTTTCCAGCCTCTTCCAAAACGGGGAACTCAATGCTCAAGAAACTGTTTTTGGAGTGGCGGCATGGAGCTTTTCCCACCAATTCTTGAGCAATTACAACGAAGAATATGTAAGGCTGTCAAACAAATTAAAAGATTTCCCGGAACTGCTTGGCATTTTGAGGACTCTCAAAACTCGCCTGGCAAAAGACACGTTCGACGAAATACGAGTCTGGGATGCGCTTATTGACAACCATGCGATTCTGAAAAATTTGTTCAAGATCTTTGACAAGAAATTCAATCCTTATGTTAAAAATCACAATATTGAAAGAAATCTTGCAAAGACCGAAGAAGACATTCGCCAAAATATCATCACCGAGGTCGACCGACTTGTTTTCCAGGCCATAATCCTGTTTATCAAAGTGACACTCCGAACTAATTTCTATAAAGAGGAAAAAACATCTATCGCCTTTATGTATGACTCGAGATTTCTCAATGAGGTTGATTTTCCCGTATATCCCTTTGGTATCTTTCATGTCATCGCAAGAGAGATGAGAGGATTTCATATCCGGTTTCGGGATATCGCCCGCGGGGGAATTCGTATAGTCCGATCCAACAACTACCAGAATTATTTAAATAATTCCGAGTTTATTTTTGATGAAAACTACAATCTGGCATTTACCCAGCAGAAAAAAAACAAGGATCTCCCTGAAGGAGGATCCAAAGGAACTATTCTTTTAAGATGGGAGTTCCAGGATAAAGCAGAAATCGCCTTTAAAAAATATATCAATGGATTGCTTGACTTGATCGTGCTAGATGAAAGGATTCTCGATTACTACGGGAAAGAGGTCATACTTTTCTTAGGCCCGGATGAGGGCACAGCTGACCTTATGGAATGGGCATCATTGAGAGCAAAGGTCATGGATTATCCCTACTGGAAGGCTTTTTCAACCGGTAAGCCTGTACACATGGGAGGCATCCCTCATGATCTGTACGGTATGACAACCAACTCTGTCCACCAATATGTCCTTAATATTCTGGAAAAGGTCGGCAAAAAAGAAAAGAACATAACAAAAGTTTTGACAGGAGGACCGGACGGAGACCTTGGAAGCAATGAGATAATGATCTCAAAGGATACTATTCTGGCCATTATCGATGGTTCCGGAGTACTATATGACCCAGAAGGAATTAACAGAAAAGAGCTTAAAAGGCTGGCAAAAGCCCGTCTAACAGCAGAGAACTTTCATTCTGCTCTCCTTTCCGCCAATGGATTTTTGGTTCGTATCAGTGAAAAAAACCGAAAATTGCCTAACGGTGAAAAGGTACTGAACGGTCTTGAATTCCGGAATACATTCCATCTTGATCCCAGATTTAAAGCCGATCTTTTTGTCCCCTGCGGAGGCCGCCCATCTTCCGTAAATATCAACAATTGGGAGAGATTCCTTGATGAAAAGGGAAATCCGCGTTTCAAGTATATTGTTGAGGGGGCTAACTTGTTCATCACTCAAGAAGCTCGCCTTCGCCTTGAGGAAAAAGGTGTCATTATTTTTAAAGACGCTTCGGCCAACAAAGGAGGGGTGACCTCCTCTTCGATGGAGGTTCTGGCGAGTCTTTCACTAAGCAATGAGGAATATCAAAAGCACATGTGCGTAGATAACGGCGAAATCCCGGATTTTCGCAAAACCTATATCAATGAGATCCTCGATTTAATCAGAGCCAATGCAAAAGCGGAATTTGAGATCATATGGAAGGAGAAACAGGAAAAGAACATTCCCATCTCCCGGCTCTCTGACCTGGTCAGTAAAAAGATCAACAATATCACAGACGCCATCTTTTCCTCAAAGCTCTATGTAAACAAAGCCTTGTTTAATAAGGTCTCGGCCTGCTGCTGTCCTCCCATATTGATCAAGACCATTGGGACCGATAAGATCTTCCAGCGTGTCCCGAAGTCCTATTTGATCGCTATGTTTTCTTCTCGCCTTGCAAGCCAATATGTCTATGAATACGGGCTGGATGCCAATGAGATCGATTTTTTTGACTTTGTCAAAAACTTTCAATAATACCCAAAAGGAAAATAACTATTGAATTTTGACACATATTCCCGATGTCCAGTCTGCACAAGTAAAAATATCCATCTCTATAAAAACGGGACTTTCGATTTCCAGACCATAAACAGGGATCTGATCAAGATCACTGACAGCGATTACGGAAAAACATGGGATCTTTGGAAATGTCTGGACTGCGGTCATATCTTTGCCAATCCTTATCCCAGACAAGAATTCATCCATTCTCTTTACAGCATGAGCGAAGACCCTCTTTACGAAGAGGAAGCTCAAGGCCGGGGAAAAAATTTCATCGGTATTCTGACTATCCTGGAAAAATTTCATCCTGATAAAGGGAAACTTTTTGATGTGGGAGCAGCCACAGGAATTCTTCTCGACCAGGCAAAACACCTGGGATGGACTCCATTTGGGATCGAAGCCAGCCAATGGTGTGTTCGCGTCGCCAAGGAAAAACATAAAATCCATCTCATAGAAGGAGATTTTGTTGCAGCAGAAATGAAAAAGAACCTTTTCACGGCTGTGACCATGGTTGATTTCATAGAGCACATTCCTCAGCCTTTTGAGGCTGTGTCCAAGGCCTTTAAAATCCTTTCCCCCGGAGGAACCCTCTGTCTGGTAACACCTGATATTGAAAGTTTTGCTGCCAGAATTATTGGAAAAAGATGGTGGCATTTTCGTCCAGCCCATCTGGCTTATTTTTCCATGGGAAGCATTTCCAGAATGCTTGGAAGAGCCGGATTCAAGATAGTAAAAGTGAAAAAATATGTTTGGACATTTAGTGCACATTATCTGCTTTCCCGCCTCCGTCCTTTCAAGTTTTTGATAAAAAATGCTGCTTTGGGTTCTTTTTGGAAGAAAATTCCGATAAAATTAGCTTTGAAAGACTCCTACGAAATATACGCAAGAAAAGAAAATTGAAAATAAACCACTATTTTGAGGCGATGCGCTTGGAAAGATGGCCCAGGAGCATGGCCATATTTATGGGAACATCTGCCTTCTTTTTTCTACACAGGGATTTCCTGTCTTCCGCTTTACCTTTTCAGATGATCCTGCGCATTTTCAGCTCTTTCCTCCTTACGTGGGGAATATCCACCGCCAATTATATCGTTAACGAGATCGTTGACGCCCCCTATGATGCCCACCATCCTACTAAACAGAACCGTCCCCTTCTTACTGGGAAAATCCGGAAGGTGCCATTTATAATAATAGGCCTTACCCTGGCTGTTCTAAGTCTGGCGCTGGCCTATCTCTGTTTCTCCTTGGCCTTTTTCCTTTCTCTTACCTGTCTGCTGTTCGCTGGATTCATCTATAATATCAGACCAATCAGAACAAAAGATATCCCATTTCTGGATTCCATTTCAGAATCCGCCAACAATCCAATTCGATTCTTTATCGGATGGTTTGCTTTTGCCCCTCAAGCTCTTTTACCTCCCCTTTCACTACTGATTTGTTGGTGGGCATTCGGCAACTTTCTGCTTGTGGCTAAAAGGTTATCAGAATTTCGGTTCCTCAAGGAAAAAGCCGGAAATTACAGAACTTCCCTTAAAAAATATTCCCAGTTTTCACTCAGTACTGGTATGGTTGTGAGCATTCTTGTTTTTTTCGCCGCCTATTATCATTTTGCAGTTACTTATAAACTCCAGTATTTCCTCTATATATCGGTTTTTATTGTTTTGTTTTTTGCATTGATCTTCAAGAAGACGATCGTGGAAAAAGAGATCATGGAAGAGCCTGAAAAACTTCTTAAACACACAAACTTTGCCGCCTATACGCTATTCCTTCTGTTCCTCTTCTTTATCGCTTCTATTCTCGATAAGATCGGACAATGATATCTTATAGTTCTGAAACTTATGAGAGGTCATATAAGGATATAAGAAATGAGCATTTTAGAAATCACATTAAAGCTTCTTTTGGCAGTGGCCCTTGGCGGTCTTATCGGGCTTGAACGGGAATCAAGCCAGAAACCTGCCGGATTTAGAACAAACATCCTGATCTGCATCGGCGCGGCGATGATGATGATCCTGGCAATAACCATCCTTCAAGGGAAGGAAACAGACGGCAGCGAGCTGACTCGTATCGCCGCTGGTGTTATCACAGGCATTGGTTTTATCGGAGCCGGCACTATCATACAAGCCAGAGGCTCTGTTGTGGGGCTGACATCAGCTGCAACTCTGTGGACAGTCGCTGTCTTGGGGCTTATAATCGGATACGGCCATTACTTTATTGCCCTTATCTATTCCTGTATCATCATCCTTACTTTGATTATTTTTAGAAAGATGGAAGGCCAGTTTATCAGAAGAACCCAGTACCGGTACGAGATAAAAACGCGGCATTCTAAACAGGTCTTATCTGAAATAAAAAAAATCGCTCTTCACGAAGGATTGAAATTCCGTGAATTGAGACTAAAAAACGAAGAAGGAATTTCCATTATAACATTTATATTCCATGCCAGCGAAGAAAAGGACCAGCAATTCTCTCAGACTGTCCTAGGCCTGGAAAATATTACAGAGATAAAAATTGACTGACCGGAAACTTCTTCTTGCAACCACCAATCCTGGAAAAACACAGGAAATCCGCCTCCTCCTTCAGGACCTCCCTATAAAGATCTATTCCTTTATTGACACACGGCCAAGAACCGTCTTTCCCGAAAATGGGAAAACATTCATGGAAAACGCCAGGGGTAAAGGTCTCGCCTACAGCCGGAATTGGGACGACCTTACACTGGCAGAGGATTCTGGACTGGAGATCGCGTCTCTGGAAGAAGCCCCGGGTGTTTTTTCAGCCCGCTTCGCAGGACCTGAGTCCACAGATGAAGACAATATCGATAAAGTCCTGTCGCTGATGAGGGATATCCCAATAGCAGAAAGAAATTCGCGGTTTGTTTCATGCCTGGTGCTGGCCCGAAAGGGAACTGTCATAAAAGAAATATCTTCAGAGGTTCAAGGTTTCATCGCCAATGAGAAGATAGGCAGTTTCGGATTTGGTTATGACCCGGTCTTTTACTTCCCTCCATTGGAAAAAACATTTGCCCAACTCACCCCTGAAGAAAAAAACCGTGTCAGCCACCGCGGAAAAGCCCTGAGATTATTGAGGGATTTTCTGCATGACTTCCTGCAACAAAGAGTCTAAAAATAACCCAGGCCCCCTGGGCTGTTCACGAATCGAGGAGAGGCCAAAGAAAAACAGTCTATAGGAGTCTACAGAAGTCTATTGAAGTCGTAGAAGTCAAAGAAGGCCAAAGGTGAAAGGCAGAAAAGTAATTAAAATTGCTTTGGGCCTCTTTTGCATTGGCCTTTGGCCCTTGGCCTCTTATTCTTTCACTTGAATCCTTGACCCCTTGATTCCTCGAAACCTTTTTTTCATTAGATCGGCTTGCCCGCAGGGTAAAAGATAGAAAGAGAGGATTCAAGGATTCTAGGGTTCGAGTGTTTTTTTATTGTGTCTTGTTGAAGTAAATGCCTGGACTATTTACGATTCGAGGTTGATGCATCTGCAAGAGGCTGTTCGTGAAGCCGTATTCATATACTGCGAACGGACGGCATCGCAGCAGATGGGATAAGATCGGCTCGTAAATTGTTCAGGCTAGAGGGACTGCCGCCAATAGTCAAGAAGATCCGACAAAGTCTGTCTCAGAGAGATCTGCGGCTTCCATTTGACATCCTGCTTTATCTTCCCATTGTCACCAAAAAGAATAGGAATATCAGCTTTGCGCAATTTTTCTGGATCAACATTCAGATCCGCCTTTTTTGAAGAGAAGGACAAAAGTAATTGAAGAATATTACGTAAGGCTACTGCTTTTCCGGAACACACATTATAAACTTCGCCCTTTTTTCCCCGTTTTAATAGACCTGTGTATGCTTTGACCACATCCCTGACATCCAGGAAATCTCTTTCCACATCAATATTGCCGACTTTTAATACAGGCTCTGCCTTTTCCTTTTCGATGTTAGCAATCTGACGAGCCCAGTCAGAACATACAAAATCCGGGCTCTGTCCAGGCCCTGTATGGGGAAATGAACGCGCTATTACAATATCAAGCTCTTCGATCTGGGAATAAAACTGACAGAGAGACTCACCGCTGATTTTTGTGTAGGCATAAGGACTCACAGGATGAACCACAGCCTCTTCCTTAAAAGGCCGGCTCATATGCATATGGATACCGTACACATCTGATGAGCTTATAAACAAGATGCGCGCACTGGGGACAAGCTTTCTTGCGACCTCGAAGAGATGGAAAGTCCCCAGAATATTTGTTTCCATGGTTTCTCTTCGGTTCTTCCAGGAGTACCTAACATTGGATACAGCAGCAAGATGAAAGATCCAGTCGGGACGAATTGCCTTGACTGCGGAGTAAGTCTCTTTTTCATCTGTAATGTCCATGTAGAACAACTCAACCCCCCTCATTTTCTTCACTTTTTCAGAGGTTGCCGGAAAAAAGGCTCCAAAAATCTTGTTTTCAGGAGATCGCAGATAATCTATAAGATGAGACCCTACGAATCCAGTGGATCCTGTTATAAATATCTTCAAATCCGTTCTCTCCAGTGGTTAAGCAGGTCTTGAAGTGTTTTCTCCAGTGGGATCTCAGGTTTCCATCCTGTCTGAGACCTGAATTTTGAGCTGTCAGAAAGGAGTATAGCGACATCAGAAGGACGAAGTCTTTTTGGATCAACTTCCACTGTAACGGATGCCTTGCTCAGTGATAATAATATATCTAATATTTCTTGCATCCGGTGTGTTTTTCCGGATCCAATATTGTAGACATCTCCGGATTCTCCTTTTTCAAGACTCAGCCAATAGGCCTTGACCATGTCACGAACATCTGTAAAGTCTCTCTGTGCCTCCAGGTTTCCAACATATATGACCGGCTTTCTCACTTCCTTCTCGATCTCAACAATCTGTTTGGCAAAATTCGAACAGATAAAAACATCTCCACGCCTGGGACCCGTGTGATTGAATCCACGCGTCCTGACCGTCTCCAAGCCATAGCTTTTAAAATATTGATAGGCCAGGAGATCCTGAGCCACCTTGCTGACAGCATATGGGCTCAAAGGCCTGAGCGGGTTTAACTCCTTCATAGGAACTTCATCCGGATTGACAAACCCATACTCCTCGCTTGAACCCGCTATCTGAATTCGAGGAGACAATTTCAGGTTCAGAACCGCCTCAAAAAGATTGATCTGTCCCATGGCATTTATGGCAAACGTCTCTGCCGGGCAGACCCAGGATGTCGGAACAAAACTTTGGGCGGCAAGGTGAAATATCCAGTGCGGCCTGACTTCCGCCAGACATTTCTGCAAGGAAACAGGATCCTTTAGGTCTGCTTCGATCATAGTGATCTTGTCCTGGATATGAACGATGTTATCCATCCGGCTCCGCCAGCGGACAATACCGAATATTTTGTCATCAGGATGGTTTTTAAGGATGTGCTCCGCGAGGTGACTCCCGGCAAACCCTGTGATTCCAGTTATTAGTATATTCATCCGTTAATCTCCTTTTATTTCCTGTTTTTATAGTATTCATTGTAAAAATTTTTAAAACTTTTGCTTTTCCCCTTGATAGCCTTCCACCATTCCGGATGGTCTCGATACCAGGCAACAGTTGCAGAAAGCGCGTCTTCAAATGAATGTTCCGGTTCCCAGCCCAGGGCATGGATCTTCCTGCAGTCAAGAGCATAGCGTCTGTCATGGCCTAATCTATCCGGAACAGACTTGATCAAACTCCGAGGTTTTTTTAAAGTCTCCAAGATCCTGTAAGCAACAGCAATATTTTGCACTTCACAATTGGCTCCAACGTTGTACACCTCCCCTATAGTTCCTTTTCTAATGACAAGTTCAATGGCCCAACAGTGGTCTTCGACATAAAGCCAGTCACGAACATTTGTTCCCTCGCCATACAAAGGGAGGGCCTGGTCTTCAAGTGCGTTTGTCGTGAATAGAGGGATAATTTTTTCCGGATATTGGTAAGGGCCGAAATTATTACTCGGCCTCAGGATCAAAATCGGAAGGCCATAAGTCACATTATAAGCATGGGCCAGCCGGTCTGCTCCGGCTTTACTGGCGGCATAAGGAGATGAAGGATTAATAGGATCGTCTTCCGTGAAAAAACCTTCATCACGGCTGCCATAGACTTCATCCGTGGAAACATGCAGAAAAAAATCAATATCCACCCTCCGAAGAGCTTCGAAAAGCACAAAGCTTCCATAAACATCGGTCAGAACAAATTCACCAGCATCCAGAATCGAACGATCGACATGTGTTTCAGCCGCCAGATGAATGACCCCATTTACCTTGCGAAAGAGTTTTTCCACCAGTTTATTATCACGAATATCCCCATGAATGAACTCATACCGGGGATCATTCTCTATATCCCTGAGATTTTCAAGATTGCCCGCATAGGTCAATTTATCAAGATTGATGATTTTAATATGAGAAAAACGCTTCAGCATAAAATGGATAAGATTACTGCCGATAAACCCGGCACCGCCAGTTATCAATAGTGTTTTCCCGTCCAGTGAGCGCAGGTCAACCATCTTTCCTCCGCCAATCAAAAGGTATGTTTATGTCATGGGGATCAAGCCTTTCCTCATCCGGGTTTTTATAATCATAGGCCTCGGTCGGAATATTGATAATGACCGCCTCATCCGGGCTGATGCACATCCAACCGTGGTAAACTCCTGCAGGGATGCGTATTAGTTTTGGATCATGGATACCCAGATAAAAATGATCGACCTCTTTGTAAGTGGAAGAATTCTCTCTCGCATCATAAACGGCCAGCTTGATCATTCCCTGGATACAGCAGATATGATCGGATTGTTTTCTATGCAAATGCCAGGCTTTAATAACGCCCGGGTATGTCGTCGTGATGTATACCTGGCCAAATTTTTCATAATCCGCATCGTCATGCCTCAAAATTTCCATCAGCCGGCCTCTTTCATCCGGAATAACCTTTAACTTTTTAATTTTAATTCCTTCTATCATGCGTCCTCCCTCAGGAAAAAATAAATCTCTCTCAAAAACCCAATCCTCCAAAAAAATCTGTTGTCTTCCCGATATTTCCCAAAACGAATGAAAATCTGAATTGCAATTCCGGCTTTTCGCGATAAAAGAATATACGTACGTCTGCAATGAAATCCAGGCACTGATAATGGTAGATAAGAGAAAAAGCAGAGTACAGTATTTCCATTTTCTGGATATTAAAATCTATTTCAGCCAAGGTCTCTAAAGAAAGAGCTGGAATTTTTAGCCCCCCGGAAACGCCGATCTGGTGACGGTTGTACCAAACACTTTGATACCAGGGATTGATGCTTTTATACCAGCTCACCCGAAGAAATGCCGGGTCAGTATAATTTCCGAGTTTGGCTGATAGTTTAAGTCGGTTAAAAGTTTTATAATAAGGATTGTAAGAAACGGAAACATTGATTCTGTACCTTCTACCTGGATAAAAACGTATGTTTCCGCTCACATCCGAGAATTCAGGAGTCTTTCCATCGAACTCGTAGATCTTCATATAACTTTCTTCCGGCTCCAGAAAGAACGTCTGGGCTACACTAAAAGAGAAGATCTCCCTGGGCGAATCATCCTGCTTGATAAAAAAACGATTTGTCAAGCCATACTGGATATAGTGGTTGCGATAAAAATACCCGATAGAAATAAAACGATCCGGTTCCTTTACAGGAGTGTCATACCGGTAGGAAAAATACGGTTCGATAATATGTTTGAGTTTTGCTTCCCCGTCTGCTCCGTGAAAGATCTTTGAAAAAACCGGTCCGGTGAATAAAAAATTGACAGAATAGATCTTGCTCAACAATGGCTCATCCACAACTACCGTACTGCTCGGCGCATAACTTTGGAAATAATATGTCATGTTTGCAGTCAGGGTGGATGTTAACGTCATCCATGGGATAGAATTAAAGGGTACTGTAAGGCTTGGTACAAAAGTCAAACTCTGTGATTGTTTCTGAGTACCTGCTTCATAATTCGCTTCCCAACCATACTCCCATCGTTGGAAAACTGAAGAAAAAGAGAAATAGACGGGTGAAAATAACTTGATCTTGGATGAACTGAACCGCAACTCAGGTACGCTTTTCCTGATGATGGAATTATTCCTTTCGATATAGTGGGTTTCGAACCTGGACACCCGGGCACTCAAATTGAAATAGCTCCATGATTTCGACAGATAGACCTGAGACCTGCGATGGGAGATAAGGGCTTGTTGATAATTGTTGTCAAATTCCCTTAAGAAATCATATGAACTCTGCAAATCCACATCTGCAACCAGCTTAAAGCCGAATGGGAGCATCTGATGGTGATTGAAACGGATGATATATGCACTGTCCGGGTCGGACCTTTCCGGATCTTCTTTAAAATTGAAATAATAAAATTTTAACTGACCACCTGTACCTTTATGAAATAAATAGCGATATTCCAGCCCGCCTCCGATCCCCCTGGCTGAATAGAGATCAAAATTAATTGTCGCATCCATATTTCTTTTGATAGCCAAGTATAAACTTTGAGAGTAAAACATTCCTTTCGGGCCAGAAAACCCAAACTGCGGCGTGAGCAGACCGGTGCTGCGATCCTCTCCAATAGGATATTTTAAATAAGGCAGATAAAAAATAGGAATCTTCTTTATCGAAAATACCGCATTCCACATTTCAAAGTAATCGTCTTTTTTAAAATTCGCCTTAGAGCAGGAAAATTTCCATCTGGGGACAGGTTGAGTACAGGATGTTAATGTTGCTTTTATCAGCCCGTATTCTTTCCTACTCTTGACTTTAACTTTTTCCGCTTCATAAAAAACCGACGGTTGGACCATACCCCGAACTTTTTTCAGCGTACCTTCCCAGGCATCCATATTAAAACGAATAGATTCCATGCTGATAACTTCATTGGGGAGCCGGATGGTTACAGATCCTTCAGCTAGAATTTCTTTTGTTTCGGTATTCAAAAATATACGATCGGCCAGGATCACGATATCTTTATAACGGACATGGACAAGACCCTCTGCTATGACTCTTTCTTTTGTCCGTTCCTGGTGCTGGGCAACAACTAATATTTCCTGGGCGACCAGAGCGGATACTGACGTCCATAAGGCAAATAACAGCACAAACAGACTGCGCCGAATTAGACGTCTTTTCATAAAAAAAATGTAACATAACCCTGTTTGATAATCAACTTACTTAATCCTGAATAACATTCTGCAAGACTGGAAATGTAGACGATCAGCCCGGCCTTCTTTTTTGAAATGTTGAAGAGGATGATATAAGATGTAACAAACGCCCTCCGAAGCGTCCGGCACTATCTGCTGGGAGGAGAGTCTTGACATTTCACTCTTTCTGACCATAATAGTTTTACCTCTCAAGGTTGATTATCAAACCTGGATCAAGACGATGCCGAACAGACTTTTTACAAAAATGGATCTCAAGAAAATCTCTGAAATTAGTTCTCTAGCCCTCATGCTCCCTTCCTCCATTATAGTAGGCCTGTTTTTCGGATATGTCCTGGATAAAGCCTTTGGAACGCATCCCTGGATGCTGATTGCTTTTTTTTTACTAGGTATTGTATCGGGTTTTTATTCCTTGTTTAGGGCATTAAAAAAATATAAAGATTGAGGAACAAAATTGTTATGGACACCAATAACACAGACATCGAAGAACGGATCCTGAAAAGAATCCCTTTTGAGATTTTGGGCATTGCCGTCATTTTATCTGTTCCTGTCCTCTTTTTTTTTAACATATCCTCTGCCCTTCTTTTTATTGCAGGAGGAGTTCTATCTGCGCTCAGTTTCATCTGGCTGAAACAGGCTGTATCACGCTTCCTTCTTAAAGATAAACGAAAGGCATTGTCATCCGCTGTTTTCATTTATATCTTAAGGCTGATATTGATTATTGCAGTCTTTTCTATTATAATTTTTTTCTTTTCAAAAATGATTTTGGCGTTTGTCGCTGGATTCTCAACATTGATCCTTGTCTTTTTTATTGAAGCCGCAGGAGCGCTTATTAAGTTAAAGCAATGGAAGAATTAGAGCACAGTCTGTTCATTGTCGATTTTGTCAATAAAATTATCGGTAAACCCCTGGCCTTTCTTCTGGGGCTTGCCGGCATTGAGGTCCAAGATCCGGGCCATCTTCTCCCTGACTATTTGGTCATCAGCCTGATCGTTGTTTTAATTATCATATGCTTTTTCGGCCTCTCGTCAAAAAAGTTCAAAGTGGTCCCCACCAAATTCCAAAGCCTGCTTGAAGTGGTCATAGATATTTTTGAAAATCTCATAACGGACATTATCGGAGAAGAAGGGAAAAAATACCTTCCCATGATCGCAACTTTGGGGATCTTTATTTTTCTCTGCAATTTGATCGGTCTTGCTCCAGGCTTTATGTCTCCCACAAGCAAACTCAATGTCGCACTCGGATGTGCTCTGGTCGTGTTTGTCTATTACCACTGGCAAGGCATCAAAAAACAAGGCCTTTTAAAATATCTCAAGCATTTTGTGGGTCCGATCCCTCTGCTTGCGCCCCTGCTCATCCCGATTGAGATTATGAGCCACCTTTCACGGCCGGTTTCCCTGTCTATTCGACTCTTCGGAAACATATTTGCCGAAGAACTTCTGATATTGGTCATGATATCGATCATCCCGTTTTTTCTGCCGCTCCCATTCATGGCTATTGCCATATTTACTAGTCTAATACAGGCATTTGTTTTTGTCCTGTTATCATGTATATACATCGCAGGTGCAGTGGCCCATGAAGAAGAAAACTAACCTGGATTATTCACGGGTCGAAGAGAGGCCAAGGATTCAAGGATGCGAGTGTTCGAGTGAAAAGAAAAGGTGACTGGATTCCCGTTTGCACGGGAATGACGTAAATTAAATGACTTTGGGCTAAGCTGCTTTAAGCTTTGGGTTCTTCTTCTTTCACTTGACCCCTTGATTCCTCGAACCCTTTGCATTAAAGTTATAGCTGAAATTGTTAGGATAAAAAGCCTGGCTGTTTATGTTAAGCTAGCGGCAGTTTTTATGAATAAAGCAGACTAAATACATAGGAGGAAAATAAAATGACAAGAAACATTAAAGCATTGGGACTATTATTTTTTATCATCATGATTATGAGCGCTCCACTGTTAGCCCAACCAGCAGAACCCCTCAGCAGCACTAAGGCATCACTCTTAAAGTGGGCCATCATCATCGGTGGTTCGATCATTGCTATAGCAGCATCGGCCGGCGCTTACTGCCAATCCAGGGCCATCAGCAGTGCGCTCGAGGGAATCTCCAGAAATCCGAGTTCTGCCCCCCACATACGTTTCCTTCTTATTTTCGGGCTAGTCTTGATAGAAACACTAGTCATTTACACACTGCTCATCTCCATTATCATACTTATGGTGAATTGGAGTAAGATCTAATCGAAAGGGTCCATTTTTCAGGATAAAGTGAAGTTTCTTTCTATATTCGCCTTAATAAAAACGACCTTTAAAAGGTTTAAGGAGGACAAATGCGCAAATTTTGCCATTACTATCTCCTATTTCACTCTTCTGTGTACTATTCCTCTGGTAGCTCTGCTGGCGTTTGTAAGCACAAAAATCCTTGGCAATTCCGAACTGGCTTTTAACAGTCTCAATATTTTTTCAGACGAATTTTTTTCCAGATTTAATCCAGCGTTTTTTGACACGGTTAAAAATATTTCCGCAAATTTTGCCAACCTGGGCCTATTCGGATTGATCGGCTCGTTTATCGGCGCAAGTTTATTGTTTTCCAACCTGATCTACTCCATCAACTTTATCTTTAAAGCCAACTATCAAAAATCCTTTGTATATAACCGGCTGATGGAATACCTGATCATGTTCATCATGGGCATTATTATGCTGGCTTCTCTCTTTATCACCGCCATATGGACCGCTCTTCATCGCTCGATCCGGGAAAGTACTATTGTAGCCAACCACATCAATCCGAACATTATTTCCATTGTTAACAATTTTTTCCTCCAGTATCTCCTTCCATTTGCCCTCGTCTTTTTTGTGTTTTTCTCTCTGTATAAATTTATCCCGGAAATTAAAGTTCACACTAAGGCCGCTGCCATTGCAGCTGTGATCGGGGCTTTGCTCTGGGAGGTCTTTAAAAGGATCTTTGTCTTTTATGTCGCTCACTTTTCCGCCATCGGTGTCGTTATGGACAGGTTAGTCAAGGGGACACTGACTTCCATCATCTTTTTCCTGCTCTGGATCACATTCTCTCTAGTGATCTTTCTCTGGGGTGCGGAACTTGCCTCGGTATTGAATGAACAACAGCATGAAAAACTCGCATGAAGATCGGAATACAATTCTGACAGTTGCAGAACTGTCCAGTCTTTTAAACTGCCCATTCAGGGGTGATGAAAAGACTGTTATCCGCGGCATTTCCGGCCTTGAAAACGCAGGGAAGGGAGATTTGACCTTTTTTTCCGATAAAAAACTCCGTCCCCTTTTTGATAAAACAAAAGCTTCGGCCGTCATTCTCCCGCCGGACGTTTTATCCGACCGGATCCCGGCCCTTGTTTCCAAAACCCCCTATCTCACTTTTATTAAAGCTGTTTCCTTGTTTTTTGCCCCCTTTAGGCCACAACCGGGGATCCATCCTACAAGCTATGTCTCTCCCTCGGCAATAATCGGAAAGAACGTTTCCATTGGGGCGTTATCCCATATCGGCGATGGCGTTGAAATCGGGGATGATACGGTAATTTTCCACCTTGTCGCAGTGTATCCAGAGGTCAAGATCGGTTTCGGATCGATCATTCATGCAAATGTTTCTCTTCGAGAAAATATCCGGATCGGGAACAATGTAATCATTCACAATGGAGCTGTTATTGGTTCCGATGGTTTCGGCTACCAGCAGACCGGGAATGGACAAAACATAAAGATCCCTCAGACAGGAACCGTGATCATTGAGGACAATGTCGAGGTAGGAGCTAATTCCTGCATCGATAGGGCAGCGTTAGGAGAGACCATTATTAAAAGAGGGACAAAAATAGACAATCTCGTCCAGATCGCACACAATGTCGAGATCGGACCTGACAGCATTCTGGTGTCACAGACCGGGATCGCAGGCAGTACTCGACTGGGGGAAAAGGTCGTTACCGGCGGCCAGGTCGGGATCTCCGACCATCTTACCATAGGAAATCACGTCATCGCTGCCGCCCAGACCGGTATCTCAAAGAATCTTCCGGATGGAGCATTTGTATCCGGCAGTCCTGCTTCAAACATCCAGGATTGGAAAAAGGCATGTGCTTCCATTCCTCATCTCTATGAACTCATCCGGGATGTAAGAAAATTGAAAAAGCGGGTGGAAGAACTGGAAAAGAAAGAATAGACATCCCTCATTCACCGGTTCATTCTCTGCACATTTTAATTAAGTCACTTCTTAAACTTGTAACCACTCCAGGGAATTGTTAGAAAATGGACAGGTTTGGAAGGATTATCCTCTATCTTTTTCCTTATATTATGCATAAAAGTATCAATTGTTCTTGTTGTGGGATATTTATCATATCCCCAGACTTCATTGAGAATCGTATCACGGCTCACAACCTCTCCATCATAAGAGAAGAGAAGCTTGATCAATTCAAATTCCTTGGATGTGAAAGAGAGCTCTTTATTTCCTTTTTTGGCTGTTTGTTTTTTAAAGTTAATACAGACATC
>CBDVEQ010000010.1:0-28621 GCA_965373045.1 uncultured bacterium
GGACAGCGGTTTGCCATTCGTGAGGGCAGCCGGACTGTCGGAGCAGGATCCGTTACAGAGATTATCGAGTAACTGAACGAACGCATATATTTGAACATGAAGGAAAAACATACTTGAGGATAGAAGGGAATCAGAGATGAGAGAGATAATAACCCTCAGATGCGAAGAGTGCAAAAGGCATAATTACACAACAACGAGGAACAAGAAGCAGAAGCAAGAAAAGATCGAGTTAAAAAAATACTGCAGATTCTGTCAAAAACACACGCTCCATAAAGAAATTAAATAATGTGGTGAACATCCATAACTGGATGGTTAGATATAATAATGGTAGGTGAGTAGCTCAATTGGTAGAGCAGCGGTCTCCAAAACCGCAGGTTGCGGGTTCAAGTCCTGTCTCACCTGCCAAGAAGATAAAAGGAGAAGAAAGGATTTATAGGTATTTAAATGACTCAAAAAAAGCGCTGGTATAAACGGTTTATTCCTTTTTTAAGGGAAGTAAAAGCCGAAATAAAAAAGGTGACTTGGCCTTCCAGACAGGAAGTCTACAGCACCACCCTGGTGGTCATTTTCACCACGATCTTTTTCGGTATTTACCTGTTCTTTATGGATCTAATTTTTTCTTGGGTCATTAAACGTGTAGAATCCATCTTTTGATTTATTGAGTTAAAAAATGGCTAAAAACTGGTACGTCGTTCATACTTATTCAGGCTTTGAAAAGTTTGTGGCAGAGTCTATCCAACAACGTGCTGCTGATATAGGTATCAAAGATCAGATCGGACAGATCATCATTCCCACAGAAGGCGTTGTTGAGATAAAAGGCGGAAAAAAAGTCGTGTCTACAAAGCGATCTTATCCTGGATATATCCTGGTCGAAATGGAAATGACGGATGAAAATTGGTTGATCATTCGGGATACCCCCAAGGTAACGGGATTTGTAGGTTCCGGAAAAAACCCAACTCCGTTAAACAAGGAAGAAGTCGGCCAGATCGTTGAACATATGGAAACAACGTCAGAAAAACCGAAACCGAAACACTCTTTCGAGAAGGGTGAAGCAGTTCGTATTATTGACGGTCCATTCTTCAATTTCAGCGGAATTGTTGAAGAAGTTAATCTAGAGAGAAGTACTCTTAAAGTGTTGGTCACCATATTCGGTCGATCGACTCCTGTAGAGCTTGAATTCTTGCAGGTAGAGAAAATATAGGAGGAACAATGGCCAAAAAAGTCGTTGCCAAGATCAAACTGCAGATCGAAGCAGGTCAGGCAAGTCCTGCGCCTCCGGTAGGGCCAGCATTAGGCCAGCATAATGTTAACATCATGGATTTTGTGCGTCAGTTCAATGACAAAACCGGAAAAATGGAAGCCGGAATGATCGTGCCGGTGGTTATCTCTGTATTTAAAGACAGCAGTTTCACTTTTATCATGAAATCCCCTCCAGCCTCATATTTATTGAAAAAGGCGGCAGGGATCGCCAAAGGTTCTGGTGAGCCGAACAAGGAAAAAGTAGGCAAGGTGACAGAGGCTCAGGTCGAGGAAATTGCCAAGGCAAAAATGGTTGACCTTAATGCTTTTAATATCGATGCCGCCAAAAATATCATCAAAGGCACAGCAAAGAATATGGGATTGGAGATTGTCAGTGGCTAAAAGAGGAAAGAAATATATCAATGCTAAAAAGCTCTTTGAAAAGGAAGAGTATAAATTGGAAGAGGCAGTAGGCCTTCTAAAAAAATCCAGTTTTACAAAATTTGATGAATCGGTGGATATCGCAATTCGTCTGGGTATAGATCCAAAACACTCCGACCAGATGGTGCGGGGGACGATTGTATTACCTGCCGGGACAGGTAAGAAAAAGAAGGTTTGCGTTATTGCATCAGGTGAAAAGGTCAAGGATGCAGAACAGGCCGGTGCAGATTTTGTCGGTGGAGAAGACATGATTGAAAAGATCTCTAAAGGATGGACGGATTTTGATTCTGTTGTATCTACTCCTGATATGATGAGGGGCGTAGGTAAATTGGGCCGTATTCTCGGCCCTAAAGGGCTTATGCCGAACCCAAAATCCGGAACAGTGACATTTGAGGTTAAAAAGGCTGTGGAGGAGATCAAATCCGGTCGTGTGGAGTTCCGCGTGGATAAAAATTCCATCATACATTCGCCGGTTGGAAAGATATCCTTTGATGAAAATAAGCTGATTGATAACATCAAATCATTTATTCAGGCTGTCGTTCAGGCTAAACCGCCTGCGGCAAAGGGAAAATATATAAGAAATATTTATCTGTCATCAACAATGGGGCCCTCTCTGAAGGTGTCTGAGAGCGTTTTGGAAAAATAGGAGAACACAGTGAGTGTCAATCGGGAGAGAAAAGAAAAAGAGGTCCAGGACATATACGAGTCTTTTGAGAAAAACGCCAGCTTTTATCTGCTGAATTTCGATAAGATGTCTGTCTCATGGGCTAATGAGTTAAGACAGAAATTACGTGAAAATTCCTATTCAATAAGGGTGGTAAAAAACCGTCTGGCAATTAAAGCACTTAAAGATGATTTTCCGGAAGAATTAAAAGAGCAGTTCGTTGGGCCGACAGCCCTTGCCTACGCGCCGGAGAATCCAGTCGGTTTGGCCAAGCTCATCAAGGAATTTTCTGTTCAGTATAAGATCCTGTCTGTTAAGGCAGCGATATTAGATGGGCAGTATTTTCCCGGTGAAAAGTTCGAAGAGATCGCCAAACTATCATCCCGGGAAGAACTCATTGCAAAATTGGGCTATCTTATGGCTCATCCTTTGATTCAAATGTACCGGACTTGGAAAGCCCCGCTCAGTGGTTTCGGCAGGTTATTGAGTCAATTGAAAGATATAAAATAGGAGTGGAGGTATAAAATGCCAGAAGCACAGACAAAAAAAGCGAGTGATACCGCAAAAGTTAAAAAGGAGAAAGGAAAAGTGACTAAAGAAGAATTTTTTAAGCACCTGGATGATCTGACCGTTTTAGAACTGGCTGATTACATCAAGGAATTTGAGGAAAGATACGGCGTCAGCGCAGCGGCAGCAGTTCCAATGGCGGTTCCAGGCGCAGGAGCCCCTGGAACAGAAGCAGCGGAAAAAGAAGAAAAGACCGAATTCAATGTAGTCTTGAAAGAAATTGGAGACAAAAAGATCAATGTTATCAAGACAGTCAGAGAAGTGACCAGCCTCGGATTAAAAGAAGCCAAGGATCTGGTTGATAATGCTCCTAAGGAGATTAAAGAAGGCATTTCCAAAGACGAAGCAGAAGAGATCAAGGCCAAATTCGAGGAAGTGGGAGCCATTATCGAGATTGAGTAATATTAATAAATTAAACAAAATTTTTTTGTGAGTAGCGATATGCATAATGAATTGAGAAATGTTTATCGAGAAAGAGAAGATTTTTCGAAAATTAAAGGCACATTCCCAATGCCTGACCTTCTGGCTATTCAGAAGCTTTCCTATGCTGAATACCTCCAGATGGAGTTACTTCCCGAGGAAAGGAAGGACATTGGGCTGCATGCCGCTTTTAAGGATATCTTCCCGATATCGGACTTCAAAGAGACGACCCAACTCGATTTCATCAGTTATTCTATAGGTAACTGGGAGTGTAAATGCGGACGTCTCAAAGGCGTGGAGAATTCTCGCCTGCGCTGTGAAGGATGTGGAACTTTGCTTCCCTCTGATACAGAATTGACGAAAAATGAGATCTGTCCGTATTGCAATGCTGTGAAAAAGATCAATATTCTTTTTTGTGATCACTGTGGAGACAAGGTCGAACTGAAGATGAAGTACAGTCCGACAGAATGTCTCCAGAAGGGCTACACCTATTCAGTTCCTCTCAGAATAAAAATCCGGCTGATCAGTTGGGAAAAAGATCTTGTTACTAAAGCTAAGAGGTTGAAACATATTAAAGAGCAGGAGGTCTATTTCGGAGATATCCCATTGATGACTGATAAGGGCACATTTATTTTTAATGGTATCGAGCGTGTTATTGTCAGCCAGTTGCAGCGTTCGCCGGGAGTTTTTTTCAGGCCCGGCGCTCTGAAAGGGCAGTTTATAGGAAAGATCATCCCGTACAGGGGTGCCTGGGTGGAATTTGAATTCGATTCTAAGGAATTCCTCTATGTCAGACTGGACAGGAAGAAAAAATTCTTGATCACGGTCTTTCTCAGAGCCCTTGGATTCGGCACTGATGAGGATATCATCCGGCTTTTTCATAAAACTTATAAGATCTTTCCTGAGGAAGGAAAGCTAAAGTGGGAGTTGAATGAAGGCCTTATCGGAAAGACTGCAGGTGAGAACATTGTTGATCCGAAATCAAAACAAGAGATCATCAAAGCCAACAGGAAGATCACAAAGGATGTTTTTGCAAAGCTGAAAAAACTCAATATTCAAAGAGTGATTCTTGCAGAAAAGGAATTAAAAGGAGCATATTCTGCTACAAAAATAGAAAAAATCATTACACCGAACAAAGAGATCGGTGATCTTCTCCTAGAGAATCTCCGTGTCCAAACAGAACCGTTTGAAATTTTTTTCCCTGTTAATGATCAGGCCGAATATGTCATCTCTAGGACATTAACAAAGGACGTCTGTAAGGATGCCAATCAGGCACAGGCGGAGATCTACAGGAAATTGCGACCAGGCGAACCCCACACTATGGAGAGCGCTCACAATCTCTTCCGGAATCTGTTCTTTAATCAGCAGAAATACAACTTTTCGCGCATCGGCCGTTTGAAGATGAACATCAAGCTCGGTCTTGATACTTCACTTGATGAAAAGACACTCTGTCCCACAGATTTTTTAGAGGTTATAAAGTATGTTCTGGCCCTTCGTGCCGGTGAAGGAACAGTTGATAACATCGATCATCTGGGTAATCGCCGAGTCCGTTCCATAGGCGAGCTTGTAGAAAATGCTTTCCGGATCGGTCTGACTCGCATGGAAAGAACAGTTAAGGAAAAGATGACTATTGCCACAGATCTGGCGTCGGCTATGCCTCAGGACCTGATCAATTCCAAGCCTGTCATCGCAGCGCTGAAAGAGTTTTTCGGCAGTTCTCAGCTCTCCCAATTTATGGATCAGATTAACAGTCTGGCAGAGTTGACCCACAAGCGCAGGTTGAGCGCTCTGGGCCCTGGCGGGCTCAGTCGAGAACGGGCCAGTTTTGAGGTAAGAGATATCCAGTCATCACATTATGGACGGATCTGTCCTATTGAAACACCGGAAGGTCCCAATATCGGTTTGATCTCCTCATTAAGCTGTTTTGCCCGTGTAAATGAGTTCGGTTTTATTGAAACCCCTTACCGGAAAGTCAAGAACGGCAGGGTATTGGATTATATTCGTATCATTCATCCCGGTAGCACACAGCATAAAGTGGGCGAGGTCATAGAACGCGAGAGACTTCTCAGAGAGATCAAAAAAGACGATAAATCTGGTAAAAAGCAAAAACCGATCTTTGAACCGTACAGTTTCTATCTAACGGCCTGGGAAGAAGAAAAACACAACATTGCCCAGGCCAATGCGCCCATCGATAATAAAAACCAGTTTACAAAGGATTTTATCTCGGCAAGACAGGCCGGTAACTTTAAAATGATTGCCAAGGATCAGATCGATTACATGGATGTTTCTCCCAAACAGCTGGTTTCCCTGTCCGCTTCATTGATCCCCTTCCTGGAACATGATGATGCCAACAGAGCTTTGATGGGGTCAAATATGCAGAGGCAGGCGGTTCCGCTGCTAAGACCTGAAGCCCCTCGCGTAGGAACCGGGATCGAACATCTGGTGGCCAAAGGATCTGGTGATGTTATTGTCTGCAAACATTCCGGCGTGGTTGAGTTTGTGGATGCGGAGCGTATCCTTGTACGTGTTGATGTAAGCAATGGTCGTAAGGACATAACTGTTGGTACAGACCTCTACCTCTTAACAAAGTTTCTGAGAACAAATCAGAACACTTGCATGACCCATCGACCCTCTGTCAAAAAAGGTGATAGTGTCGAAGCCGGGCAGATCCTGGCAGACAGCTCATGCACGGACCACGGAGAGCTTTCTCTTGGCCGAAATGTTCTGTGCGCCTTTATGCCCTGGAGAGGATATAATTTTGAAGATGCGATCATAGTCAGTGAAAAACTGATTAAAAACGATATTTTTACATCCATCCATATTGTTGAAGAGACTATAGAGGCCAGAGATACAAAACTTGGGCCGGAAGATATCACTTATGACATTCCCAATGTCCCGGAAAATCTTCTTCGTAATCTGGATGAGAACGGGATCGTACGCATCGGTGCTCATGTGAAATCCGGTGATGTCCTTGTCGGGAAAGTCGCCCCTAAGGGAGAAACGCAGCTTTCCCCGGAAGAAAAACTTCTCAAAGCCATATTTGGAGAAAAAGCGCTGGATGTAAAAGATGCCTCCCTTTATTGTTCGCCGGGAATAGAAGGAACGGTCATTGATGTGAGAATTTTTTGCCGGAGAGGGATTGAGAAAGGGACCCGGGCCAAGGCGATCGAACAGGATGAGATCTCAAAAATGAAAAGAAATCTGGATGATGAGATCAGTATCCTTGAAGAAGAAAAATGGAAAAGAGTCCGGTCTCTTTATAAAGGCGAAATTCTTGCGAAAGAATTCAAGTCCGGAGATCTAACACTGAAAGCCGGTATCAAGCTGGATGCTGGGATACTGAACAAGATTAATAGAAAAGATGGGAAGAAACTCGTACTAAAAGCCAAGGCTAAACGCGAGAAACTGGGTGAAGATATTAAACTCAAGGTTCAGAGACAGATCGATGCCTTAAAAGCGATACATAAGGAAAAAGTGGAAGCGCTCAAGAAAGGTGATGAATTAGCCCCGGGCGTCATTCAGGTGATCAAAGTTTATATCTCCATGAAAAGGAAGCTTTCCGTCGGAGATAAAGTTTCCGGACGACACGGGAACAAGGGCATCATTGCCAAGATCGTACCTGAAGAGGATATGCCTCGTCTGCCTAACGGTATACCTGTAGAAGTCGTCCTGAATCCCTTGGGCGTTCCTTCGCGAATGAACGTTGGACAGATCCTGGAGACACATCTCGGTTGGGCCGCTGAAGAGTTGGATCTCTGGATCTCCACTCCAGTTTTTGATGGTATCTCTGAAAAAGAGATCAAAGGTCTTCTAAAAAAAGCAGGTCTGCCAGAGTCTGGAAAAACGCCTCTATTTGACGGAATAACGGGTGAGATTTTGGACCATGAAGTGACGGTTGGATATATGTACATTATGAAACTCTACCATCTTGTTGACGATAAGATCCACGCCCGTTCAACCGGCCCTTATTCGCTGATCACACAGCAGCCATTGGGTGGAAAGGCACAGTTCGGCGGCCAAAGGTTTGGAGAAATGGAGGTCTGGGCGTTGGAAGCCTATGGTGCTGCATACACCCTGCGGGAACTCCTGACAGCAAAGTCGGATGATGTGGAAGGACGGGCAAAGATCTATGAAGCCATTGTTAAAGGCGATTTAGATTTCACACCGGGTCTACCTGAATCCGTGAATGTTCTCATTCGCGAACTTCAGAGCCTTTGTCTGAATGTGGAGATGGAAGAAATCGAGAAAAAAGAGATCCTTCCTTGGGGCATTGATGTCCCTCAGATCCTTAAAGGAGAGGAATAATGGATATCAGGCATATGAGAGATGATCAGTCAAAGATAAACTTTGACCGTGTAAAAATCAATATTGCTTCACCGGAAAAGATCAAAAGCTGGTCCTGGGGAGAAGTGATTAAGCCTGAAACCATTAACTATAGAACATTCAAACCTGAAAAGGATGGGCTTTTTTGTGCTAAAATTTTTGGCCCCATAAACGACTACGAATGCCTTTGCGGTAAATACAAACGCATGAAATACAGAGGTATTATCTGTGAGCGGTGCGGAGTTGAGGTTACACGCTCCAAGGTCAGGCGCGAGCGTATGGGACATATCAAATTGGCTTCACCGGTTGCACACATATGGTTTTTTAAAGGAATACCCAGCCGGATCGGGCTTGTCCTGGACATGTCCATCAAAGACCTGGAAAAGGTACTTTATTTTGAATCCTATATCGTTATTGATCCCGAGGAGTCATCTCTGCACGAAAAGCAGCTTTTAACAGAGGAGGAATTTAAAGAAGCCCAATCAGAGTATGGAGACTCCTTCCAGGTCCTGATCGGTGCCGAAGCAATAAAAAAGCTTCTGAAGAAGATCGACATTAATAAAGAATCTGTTTCTCTGCGCAAACTTATGAAGACAGAAACTTCCCAGCAGAGAAGATTACGCCATGCCAAACGACTTCGAATCTTCAAGGGCCTTAAAAAATCCGGAAACCGTCCGGAGTGGATGATCCTGGATGTTATTCCCATCATTCCACCGGACCTGAGACCCCTGGTTCGGCTGGATGGCGGGCGTTTTGCCACTTCAGATCTGAATGATCTATACCGCAGGGTCATCAACCGCAACAACCGGCTTAAAAAACTCATGGAGCTAAGAGCGCCTGAGCTCATCATCCGGAACGAAAAAAGGATGCTTCAGGAAGCCGTGGATGCTCTGTTTGATAATGGTAAGCGGGGCCGGGTTCATCTTGGAGCTAACAGGAGGCCGCTGAAGTCTCTGAGCGAAGCGCTCCGGGGAAAGCAGGGCCGGTTCCGGCAGAACCTGCTTGGGAAGCGGGTTGATTATTCCGGCCGGTCGGTTATTGTGGTTGGTCCTGAACTGAAATTGCATCAATGCGGTCTTCCCAAAAAGATGGCTCTTGAGCTCTTCAAGCCATTCATCTTTCACAAACTGGAAAAAGAAGGACTTGTTCCCAGCATAAAGATTGCCAGAGAATGGCACGAGCAGGAGCGTCCCGAGGTCTGGGATTTTCTGGAGGAAGTGGTTAAAGAACATCCCATACTGCTGAATAGAGCCCCGACTCTTCACCGTCTGGGTATTCAGGCCTTTGAACCTCTTTTGGTGGAAGGGAAAGCTATTCAGATCCATCCGCTTGTCTGCGCAGCGTTTAATGCTGACTTCGACGGTGATCAGATGGCTGTTCATGTCCCGCTTTCCGTAGAAGCCCAGGTTGAGGCGCAGACACTGATGCTTTCGACAACGAATCTTCTCTCTCCAGCCAATGGACGTCCTTTGGCCATCCCGAGCCAGGATATGGTCCTTGGATGTTATTATCTTACATTGGAGAAAAAAGGGGAGAAAGGTGAGGGCCGGATCTTTGCATCAGAAGACGAGGTTCTTCTGGCCTATGAAAACAAGGAGTTAGGCCTTCATTCTCAGGTCAAAGTTCGGTTCACCGGACGGTTCATGAATCTGTCCTCCTATTATGATGATCAGGCTATCCTGTCCTGTCCGGTCAAAGACATCGAATACGGTCTGGTCAAGACCACTGCCGGCCGGATCACCATGAACGCGATCCTTCCGGAAGGGATCCCTTTTATCAACGGCATATTGAGAAAAAAGGGAATAGAAAATCTCGTCTATTACACCTATCTAAATGTGGGATTGAAACCTACTATCAGTGCCCTGGACAGCATGAAAGAACTTGGTTTCAAATATGCGACTCAGGCTGGATTTTCCTTGGGAATTGATGATTTTGTCATCCCGAAAGAGAAGTATAAACTGGTCGACAAAGCACAGAAAAATGTGCAGAAGATCGAGGATAATTACCGTGACGGAAAAATTCCTGCAGGAGAACGGTTTAACAGGGTTGTTGAGATCTGGAATGAACTGACGGAAAAAGTATCCGGTGCGATGATCGATCAGATGCGCCAACAGAGTTTTGAAGGGGGAGAGCTAAATCCGCTCTTCGTCATGGCGGATTCAGGCTCCAGGGGAAACAAGCAGCAGATACGTCAGCTGGCAGGTATGAGGGGGTTGATGAGCAAGCCGTCCGGCGAGATAATTGAGACACCGATCATTTCCAATCTTCGGGAAGGCCTGAACGTTATCCAATACTTCATCTCCACACATGGTGCCAGGAAGGGATTGGCGGATACTGCGCTCAAAACAGCAAACTCCGGGTATCTGACGCGGAAGCTGGTCGATGTGGGGCAGGAAGTCATTATCGATGAGCATGACTGCGGTACTCTGAAGGGGGTTAATGTTTCAGCGATCGTTGAGAATGGGGAGTTGATCGAACCGTTTGTTGACAGGATCATGGGCCGAACATCTCTGGAGCGGGTGCTTCACCCGGATACCAATGAAGTCATTGTGGATATGAATGAGGATATCACCGAGGAGATCGCCCAGAAATTTGAGGAACTTGGGATCGGGCGGGTTAGGATCAGATCGCTTCTCACCTGTGAGTCTAAGAAGGGCGTCTGCCAGCTGTGTTATGGACGTGACATGGCCAAAGGTAAAATGATCGAACTGGGTGAGGCGGTCGGTATTGTAGCTGCCCAGTCCATTGGAGAGCCTGGTACTCAGCTGACCATGAGAACATTCCATATAGGCGGTATCGCTATGCGTGGTGCAGAAAAGTCCAAATTGGAAACCAAATATGATGGTGTGATTAGATTTGACAATCTGCTATACGTAGTCGATAGTGAGGGGAAGTTGGTCGTTGTGAACAGAAATGCCAATATCGCCATCCAGGATCAACGCGGCCGTGAGGTGGAGCATTATCAGGTTCCTTACGGTGCTAAGGTCCTGGTCAAGAATGGGGAAAAAGTTAAAGCCCGGCAGCAATTTGCTGAGTGGGATCCATTCAGTTCTTTTATCCTGACAGAAAATTCCGGTACTGTTCATTTTTTTGATGTGGTCAAAGACATTACTATGGAGGCGGTCCAGGACGAGTTTACGGGCCTTATTACTCAGGTTATCACTGATCCAAAGGATGAAAAACTTCAGCCGCGGGTCGAAATAATGGATGCCAAGAAAAAGGATGAAAACGGAAAACCCGTCATGCTGAAACGCTATTTTCTGCCGTCCGGTGCTAATTTGGAAGTCAAAAACGGGGACAAGGTGAGTTCTGGAGATATTCTTGCCAAGATCCCGCGTGAAGCAGCCAGAACTAAGGACATCACAGGTGGTCTTCCCAGAGCTGAAGAGCTTTTTGAAGCCAGACGGCCAAAAGTGCCTGCCGTGATCTCCGAGATTGACGGAATGGTCAAATTTGGAGGGTTGATCAGAGGCCATCGTAAGCTTACGGTCCATAATGAACGAGGCGGAGAAAAGGAATATTTTATTCCTAAAGGTGCTCATATCAGTGTTGGCGAGGGCGAAAAGGTCAGGGCTGGTGATGCATTGATGGACGGACCTGTCAATCCACATGATATATTAAAAGTTCTTGGTGAAAAGGAACTGGCAGAATACCTGCTCAGGGAAGTACAGGAGGTCTACCGGCTTCAGGGTGTTGCTATCAATGACAAGCACATTGAGGTTATCATCAGGCAGATGCTCCGTTGGGTCAAGGTTGAAGAGGTAGGAGACACGGATTTTCTGGTGGACGAGCAGGTTGACAAGTTCATATTCCAGGAAGAAAATGAGAAAATCATTGAAGACAGCAGACAGCCTGCTAAGGCACGGCCACTCCTTCTTGGAATCACAAAAAGCGCTTTAAGCACAGATAGTTTTATTGCAGCGGCGTCCTTTCAGGAAACAACACGAGTCCTGACCGAAGCAAGCCTCTACGGCAAAGTCGACAATTTGAAACGATTAAAAGAAAATATAATAATGGGCCGGTTGATACCGGCAGGAACTGGATACAAATTCTATCGTGATGTAGAGTTGGAGGAGGAAAAAGAAAAGAAAATCGGGGATGAAATCGGAGACGAGATTGATGCTCAACAACCCAGTTAGAATTTTGTCTAACTCCCTTTATATTCTTGACATACGGAAGTGATTTTGCTAATATCCCTTCATTCGTTTCGACGATTTTATGGATTTGAGTGGAGCCAAGAAGACACGTTTAATAATAGGAGAAAGTTTATTGCCAACAGTTAATCAGTTAGTCCGGAAGGGCAGAGTAACAAAAAGAGAAAAAAGTAAGTCTCCTGCCCTGGAAAGTTGTCCGCAGAAGAGGGGAGTTTGTACTCGTGTTTTTACAACTACGCCGAAAAAACCGAACTCCGCCATGAGAAAAGTAGCAAGAATCAGGTTAACAAATAATATCGAAGTAACCGGATACATCCCGGGTGAAGGGCACAGCCTCCAGGAACATTCTATTGTGATGATCAGAGGAGGACGGGTCAAAGATCTGCCCGGAGTCCGGTATCATGTCATTCGGGGAACATTGGACTGTGAAGGCGTCCAGGAGAGAATGAGGGGAAGATCCAAGTACGGCAGTAAACGTCAGAAAGAGAAGAAGATAGCAGGATAGAGATTTAGGAGAGACAAATGCCCCGTCGTAGAATCATCAAGAAGAAGAAACTTAAACCCGACCATGTTTACAGCAGTACGCTTATTTCCAAGATCATTAACTTGATCATGAAAAAAGGAAAGAAGAGTGTGGCGCAAAAAATCTTGTACGGCTCCATGGACAAGATCAAAGAAAAAGTACATGAAGACCCGCTGAAGATCTATGAGAAGGCGATTGAGAATGTCCGACCCCTGCTCGAGACCAAATCAAGAAGGGTCGGTGGAGCGACCTACCAGGTTCCCATTGAGGTTCCTATTAACCGTTCCACGACTCTTGCCATACGTTGGATATTGAAGTTTTCGCGTGATCGGGCGGGCAAAAGCATGGTTGATAAATTAACCGCCGAAATCCTTGATGCTGTGAACCATCGGGGTGGAGCTATAAAAAAAAGAGAAGATACCCATAGGATGGCAGAAGCCAACAGAGCTTTTGCTCATTATAGGTGGTAGTTTTTCTTGTGTTGAGCCAATTTATTAGGAAAGAAATGGAGAGATATTTTAGTGCGAAAGCAGCCGGTAGAGCGACTTCGAAACATCGGTATTCTGGCACATATCGATGCAGGAAAAACCACCACAACAGAGCGCATCCTGTTTTACTCCGGTATCACGCACAAGATCGGAGAGGTAGATGACGGTACTGCGGTCATGGACTGGATGGCTCAGGAACAAGAGCGCGGCATAACGATTACGTCGGCCGCAACAACCTGTTACTGGAACAACCATCAGATCAACATCATCGATACCCCGGGTCATGTTGATTTTACGGTTGAGGTCGAACGTTCATTACGAATATTAGACGGGGCGATAGTTATCCTCTGCGGCGTAGGAGGTGTAGAGGCACAGACCGAGACGGTCTGGCGCCAGGCCGATTGCTACAAGGTCCCGAGGATAGTTTACGTCAACAAGCTTGATCGAATTGGCGCGGATCCGGAGATGGCTGTGAAGGCATTAAAGGAGAGACTTGGTGCCGATCCGCTGGTCGTTCAGATGCCCATAGGGCTGGAAGACAGCTTTCAGGGCGTGATCGACCTTATTCAAATGAAGGAGATCGATTGGGGTCAAGATTTATTAGGAACTGAGTACGAAGTAAAAGAAATTTCTCAGAAGTATAGGGAAAACACCCTGCAAAAGAGAAATACAATGTTAGAGAAATTAAGTGATGTAGACGACTCTTTGATGGAAAAATACCTCAATGAAGAGGATATTTCCAGCAAAGATATCAAAAAAGCGATCCGCAAGGGAACGATAGGTCTAAATTTTATACCTGTCCTGATGGGGGCTTCTTTTAAGAATAAGGGTGTTCATCCCCTGATGGACGCAGTGGTGGATTATCTGCCTTCCCCTATTGATATTCCCCCTGTGCAGGGTTATCATCCGGCCAATGGGAGAGAAGAGTTCAGAAAAGCTTCGGATGAAGAGCCTTTTTCTGCGTTAGTCTTCAAGATCATGAACGATTCCTATGTTGGATCCCTTTCCTTCATTCGTGTCTATTCCGGAAAAGTCAAAAGTGGTTCTGTCGTCTTCAATTCAACCAGGGAGAAGGACGAGCGAATCAACCGTCTCCTGATCATGCATTCCAATAAACGTAAAGAGGTCCAGGAAGTCTATGCTGGAGAAATTGCGGCAGTGAGTGCCATGAAAGATGTTTCCACAGGGGATACGCTCTGCCTCCGAAATCTGCCCATTGTCCTGGAATCCATAAAATTCCCAGAACCTGTTGTTTCAGCCCACATCGAACCAAGATTTCGAACAGAACATCAGAAACTGTCCGAAATACTGAAGAAGTTATCTAAAGAAGATCCTACTTTCAAGGTGAAACTGGATACCATGACAGGCCAGACTTTGGTCTATGGTATGGGCGAGCTTCATTTGGAGGTCCTGCTGGAGCGGATGAAACGGGAATTCGGGGTTCAGGCAAGGCTGGGGAAACCCCAGGTCTTCTATAAAGAAACGATCACGACATCCGCGGCTGGAGAAGGCAAGTACATCAAACAAGTGACGGGAAAGAATTTCTACGGGCACTGCAGTATTTATATCGAGACGCTTGAAAGAGGCAAGGGATTCGAATTTGTCAATCAGGCGGATGAAAAATCGATCCCCAATGAGTATGTTTACCCTGTAGAACAGGGAATTCAAGAAGCTATGGAAATGGGGATACTTGCTGGGTTCACCATGGTTGACTTGAAAGCAACTCTGGTTGATGGTTCTTTTGATGAAGAGGATTCTTCTTCGCTCGCTTTTAAGATCGCTGGTTCATTCGCGTTTAAAGATGCAGCGGCCAAGGCCCAGCCGGTGATCTTGGAGCCTGGCATGAGTTTGGTGGTTGTATCTCCAGAAGAATATACTGGGGATATTGTCAGTGATATCAATGCAAGACGTGGAAAGATAGAAGAGATGTCTTTCCGAGGCGGTTCCCGGGTGATCAAAGCCATCGTTCCACTGGAAGAGATGTTTGGCTATGCCACTGCCCTGAGAACGTTAACTCAGGGAAGGGGTGTGTTTTCAATGGAGTTTTTCCGCTATGAGCCGACACCGGCTGCAGTAAAGGAAAAAATCATTGCAAAAATTGAGGGAAGGATTCCCATTCAATAATAAAGATGAAAAATAACAGGTAGGGAATGCCAATAGATAGGAGGTAAGGAATGGCAAAGGAAAAGTTTGAAAGATCTAAACCGCATTTAAACGTAGGAACGATTGGGCATGTTGACCACGGGAAGACGACTTTAACGGCAGCGATCACAAAGGTGCTGAACAAGAAGTATGGGAAGGTGGATTTTATCGAATACGATCAGATCGACAATGCGCCTGAGGAGAAGGAAAGAGGTTTAACGATCCAGATTGCGCACATCGAGTACGAGACACCTAACCGGCATTATGCGCACATTGACTGTCCTGGTCATGCTGACTATATCAAGAACATGATCACTGGTGCGGCGCAGATGGATGGCGCTATACTGGTTGTTGCGGCTGATGATGGACCGATGCCGCAGACGCGTGAGCACATCCTGTTGGCGAGACAGGTGAATGTGCCTGCGATCGTGGTGTACATGAACAAGATCGACTTGGTGGATGATCCTGAGATCCTGGACCTGGTTGAGTTGGAAGTGCGGGAGCTGCTTACAAAGTATGAGTTTCCGGGGGACGACATTCCTGTTATTCGGGGCAGTGCACTGAAGTCGCTTGAGACGGACGGCGATCCTGAGAACGAATGGAACAAGTCGATCATAGAATTGACGGAAGTGGTTGACAGCTTCATTCCTGAGCCGACTAGGATCACGGACAAACCGTTCTTGATGCCGGTAGAGGACATTTTTTCGATAAGCGGCCGTGGCACGGTTGTGACGGGCCGGATTGAAAGAGGGATTATCAAGACCGGCGAAGAGGTCGAGATCGTTGGATTTGGTGAGACACGCAAGAGAGTAGTGACAGGCGTTGAGATGTTCCGCAAGATTCTGGATGAAGGGATGGCGGGAGACAATGTTGGGATTCTCTTGAGAGGCACGGATAAGGATGAAGTGGAACGAGGCATGGTGTTGGCGAAACCTGGATCGATCATGCCGCACAAGAAGTTCAAAGCAGAGGTTTATGCTTTGAAGAAAGAGGAAGGCGGGCGTCACACGCCGTTTTTCTCCGGATACAGGCCCCAGTTTTACTTCTCAACGACAGATGTGACGGGATCGGTGATACTGGCGAAGGGTGTAGAGATGGTCATGCCCGGCGATAACACCAGTATTGAGATCCAACTGATCACTGAAGTAGCCATGGAAAAGGGACAGCGGTTTGCCATTCGTGAGGGCAGCCGGACTGTCGGAGCAGGATCCGTTATAGAGATTATCGAGTAACTCTAAGAAGAAAGCAAGCCGGGCGCGAAAACGAAGGACGAAATAATGGAAAAAATAAGAATCAGACTTCAATCATTTGATCACAGGCTTCTGGATCAATCTGTCAAAGATATTGTTATTAGAGCAAAAAGAACGGGTGCTGATATCGCTGGGCCGATTCCTTTGCCTACAAGGATCCATAAATTTTGTGTTCTTCGCTCTCCTCATGTAGATAAAAAATCAAGAGAACATTTTGAAATGCGGATTCATAAGCGCTTGATCGATATCTTAGAGTACAACAATGAGACTATCGAAGAACTTCAGAAGCTGGATCTGCCGGCAGGAATCGATGTCGAGATAAAGGCTTTCGGTGCCTCAGGAGAATAATCATGGTAGAAGGGCTGATTGGAAAAAAAATAGGCATGACTCAAACCTTTAATGATAAGGGAAATGTCATTCCTGTGACAGTGATAGAAGCGGGCCCATGTACGGTAATTCAGATGAAAACAGTTGAGAAAGATGGTTATTCTGCGGTTCAGATGGGGCTTGTAGAGGATAAAGAGCAGAAGTCGAACAAACCTATGGCTGGGCATCTGAAAAAGGCGGGAGTAAATGCAGTCAAGATCATCAGGGAATTTTATTTTGATGAAGGTAGCGATGTAAAAGAAGGATCCCAATTCTTCGCCGATATTTTTAATGAAGGCGATAAGGTCAGTGTGGTCGGCATAAGCAAGGGAAAGGGATTTGCAGGAGTTGTAAAACGATGGGGATTCCATGGAGGAAGAAGAACCCATGGATCGATGTTTCACAGGAGACCGGGTTCCACCGGTGCCTCGGCATACCCTTCACATGTTTTCAAGGGCAAAAAGCTGCCTGGGCATTTGGGAGATGATCGTGTAACAGTGAGAAATCTGAAGGTCATCCAGGTGGAAAAGGATAAAAATCTCCTTGTTATCAGTGGTGCAGTCCCAGGTGCCAGCGGAGGCTATGTATTGATTAAAAAAGTCGATTTCAACCCCGTCCCGGAAAAGACAAAAAAAGAGTAAAAAATGTCAAAAGTTCAAGTATTCGACCAAAGCGGAAAAAAGATAAAAGAAAAGAATGCTCCCAAGGAGATTGCTTCTTATCCTGTTAAAGAGCACCTGATCTATGAAGCGGTTGTTCAATATCGCGCTAATCAGAGGCAGGGAACCGCGTATACAAAAACACGCGGAAAAGTCAGAGGCGGCGGCCGCAAACCCTGGAGGCAAAAGGGTACAGGCCGGGCCAGAGCAGGAAGTATCCGGTCTCCACTGTGGAAAAGCGGTGGAACGACCTTTGGTCCTCTGCCCAAGGATTACTCCCAGAAGCTTCCTAAGAAGGCCAGAAGAAATGCGCTGAAATCGGTTCTTTCCTCTAAGATAGCGGAAAAACAACTGATCATTCTTGACTCCTTGGAGCTTAAGGAGCCTAAAACCAAGGAAGCAAAGGATATCTTAAAAGCGCTCAATCTGAATTCCGCGCTTCTGGTGGATCATCATGAAAATAAAAACCTGTTTCTCTCAATGAGGAACATTCCCAAGGTCAAGGCGGTGGATTACAATCAGGTCAATATCTATGATGTTCTGAATTATAACTGGCTTGTTTTCACGGAAAAGGCCTTTGACTCGTTTATGGAGAGATTCAAGTGAGTAAGGACCCCTATAAGATCATTTTAAGGCCCATCATTACTGAAAAAAGTACGATGCTCAAGGAAATGAACCGGGAAATCTGCTTTGAAGTTGATCCAAAGGCCAACAAGATCGATATCAGAAAAGCGGTGGAAAAGTTGTTCGATGTAAAAGTGGAATGTGTAAAGATCATCAGTAAAAAGGGAAAAACCAGGCGTGTCGGAAGGAATGTCGGGCGGACTAAGGATTGGAAGAAAGCCTATATAAAGCTGAAAGAAGGCGAAAAAATGATCGAATATTTCGAGGCAGTATAAAATGGGAATAAAGACATATAGACCTACAACGTCGAGTTTGCGTCAGAAAACCGGTCTGACATTCGAGGAATTGACAACTCGCGATCCATACAGGCCTCTCCTTGAACCTTTGAAAAAGTCAGGGGGAAGGGATTCAAAGGGACATATATCCATCCGTCATCGTGGCGGGGGACATAAGAGAAAATACAGGGTCATTGATTTTAAACGGAATAAGATCGATGTCCCGGGGGAGATCGAGACGGTCGAATATGATCCCAATAGATCAGCTTTTATCTCTCTTATCAAATACAGAGATGGCGAACGACGTTATATTCTCTTTCCTATGGACGCCAAAGTCGGCGACATGATCATATCCGCTGACAAGCAGGTGGATATTCTGCCAGGAAATGCCATGCCGATCCGTTATATTCCTCTTGGAACGGTGGTTCATAATATTGAGCTGCGTAAGGACAAAGGAGGTCAGATGGCCAAATCAGCCGGCTCTGGAGCCCAGATCTTGGCCAAGGAAGGCAATTATGCCCAGCTAAGGCTTCCATCCTCTGAGATCAGAAAAATTCATCTGGACTGCAAGGCCACTGTTGGTCAGATAGGCAATGTGGATCATAAGAATATTTCTATCGGGAAAGCTGGCCGCAACCGGTGGAAGGGAAAAAGGCCGCATGTCCGCGGCACAGCTATGAATCCGGTTGATCACCCTCATGGCGGCGGTGAAGGAAAAGCCAAGGGAGGCCGGAATCCTGTTACCCCATGGGGCGTGCCCACCAAGGGATACAAGACACGACGAAACAAAAGAACACAGAAGTTTATTGTCCGAAGAAGGAGTAAATAATCATGAGCAGGTCGGTTAAGAAAGGTCCGTTTATTGATGAAAAACTACTCAAGAAAATTGAAGCTGCCTCAGCTCATAGAGAGAAAAGGCAGGTTGTCAAGACCTGGTCCCGCCGCTCAACCGTGATCCCGGAAATGGTAGGGCTGACTATTGCCGTTCACAACGGGAGAAAATTTATTCCGGTTTTTATTACAGAAAATATGGTCGGGCACAAGCTGGGCGAATTTTCGCCTACACGAACTTTTAAGGGCCATACCTCAAGAACAGCAAGAACAATCAGGATGAAGAAGTAAGATGGAAGAAAAAAATATCGTTTCTCAAGCGATTGTCCGACATGTCCGGATTTCCTCTCAGAAATGCCGGTTGGTTGCCGATCTTATCAGGGATCGGTATGTGGGAGAAGCTTTGACAATCCTTCAGTTCTCCAAAAAAAAGAAAACCAGTGCATTATTGGAGAAACTGGTCAAGTCTGCCATAGCGAATGCCCAACTAAAGAATCCTGATCTCGATGTTGATAATCTTTATATCAATACTATTATGGTGGATCGGGGACCGACATGGAAAAGATTTCGGGCCGCTCCGATGGGGAGATCCCTTCGGATCTTAAAGCCGACCAGCCATGTACGGATCAAGCTTGAAGAAAGAAAAGGGAGATAAAAGTGGGTCAGAAGACACATCCTTACGGATTTAGATTGGGATTTAACAAGAAATGGAGTTCCCGGTGGTTTGCCAAAGGCCGTGAATACAGCCGTCTGATTCACCAGGATCTGGAAATGAAAAAACTTGTCAAGAACAGATATTCTCACGCTGGAATAGCAGAAGTGGATGTTGAGCGAGCTGGGCCGAAGATCCGTATCATTATCAAAACGGCACGTCCAGGAATCGTTATCGGCCGTGGAGGCAAAGAGATCGAGGGATTGAGAACTCTGCTTCAAGATATCGCCAAGCAGGAAGTCTATGTGGATATTCGGGAGATCGATAAGCCAGAACTTACATCGCTATTAGTTGCCGAAGGCATCGCTGTTCAGCTGGAAAAAAGGATCGCCTACCGCCGTGCCATGCGGAGAGCGGTGGATATAGCTATGAAAAACGGAGCCAAAGGCATTAAAGTGATGTGCTCGGGACGGTTGGGAGGCGTAGAGATCGCCCGAAGAGAATGGTATCTGAGGGGGCAGCTTCCTTTACAGACACTCAGGGCAGACATAGACTACGGTTTTACCGAGGCCTTCACAACATACGGCCAGATCGGGATCAAAGTCTGGATATATCGCCGTGATGTGGAAAAACAGAAAATGACCTCTCAGTCCGTTGAGGTTGAGGAGATTTAACCATGTTGATGCCGAAAAAGGTTAAACACAGGAAACATCACAGAGGTCGCATGAAGGGCAAGGCTTACAGAGGGGCATCTTTGAATTTTGGAGAGTTCGGCCTTCAGGCTATGGAGCCTTGCTGGCTGACTGCTCGTCAGATTGAAGCCGCCCGTATCACCATCACCCGGCATGCGAAAAGAAAAGGAAAACTCTGGATCAGGGTTTTTCCATGGAAACCAGTCACTAAAAAGCCGACAGAAGTCCGGATGGGAAAAGGAAAGGGAGATCCGGAGTTCTGGGTTGATGTTATCAAACCCGGACGGATTATATATGAGGTAGAAGGGATTTCCGAGGATGTTGCCAGGGAAGCTATGCGTTTGGCCTCTCACAAACTGCCCATAAGAACCAGGTTTATCTCGCGGGACGGCAAGGAAATACGATGAAGACACAAGAATTATTGGAAATGTCCGATGATGAACTGATCAGCAAAAAAGGTGAATTAAAAAGCCAGCTTTTTAAATTGAAGTTTCAGCATGCCCTCGGTCAGCTGGATAATTTCATGAAGCTGAAAAACATCAAGAAGGATATTGCCAGGATTAAGACACGAATCAATCAAAAGAGTGAAGAGACGGAATCAAGCAATGAATAACAGAGAAGCAAGAAGAACTATAAAAATGGGTACGGTTATCGGGACGAGTATGAAAAAAACCGTCAAGGTACTGGTAGAACGTTCAGTGCCACACCCTCTTTATAAAAAGATTATTAAGCGCAGGAAAAAATTTCTTGCGCATGATGAGTATGAAAAATGCAAAGTGGGCGATATAGTCAAGATCGTGGCTACCCGGCCAGTTAGCAAGACAAAAAGATGGAGAGTCCAGGAGATCATAGGGTTAACGCCCTCTGAGACCAATAATAAAGAGTAAGGATAGGATCATGATCCAATCAGAGACCATGTTAAAAGTAACGGATAATTCCGGAGCAAGAAAGATCCTGTGCATCACTCCACTAGGGGGTGGTGTGGGAAAAACTGCATCCATCGGGGATATCATTTCTGCATCGGTCAAAGAAGCGGAACCTGAAAGCAAGATTCCCAAGGGTAAAGTCATCCGTGCTGTGATCGTCCGGACGCGGAAAGAAGTGCGCCGCAGGGATGGTTCCTATATCCGCTTTGATGACAACGCGGCTGTTATAATCACTGCTCAAGGGGAGCCTGTAGGAACGCGTGTTTTCGGGCCTGTTGGAAGAGAACTGCGAGAACGGAAATTCATGAAGATCGTTTCACTTGCTCCAGAGGTGTTGTAATGAACAAGATGTTTATAAAAAAGAACGACATAGTGGTCGTTTCCAAAGGAAAAGACAAAGGCAAGACAGGGAAAGTACTGGCGGTTCTTACTGAAAAGAATAGCGTCATTGTCGAGAAGATCAACTTCGTCAAGGAATTTATAAAGCGTGATCAGAGCAAAAATGTTCAGGGCGGCGTTATGGAAAAGGAAGCCCCTATACATATTTCCAATCTAATGATCTTTTGTTCGGAATGTGCTCAGGGCGTTAGAGTAAAGACCACTAGAATGGATGACGGGAGTAAGATCAAGATTTGCAGTAAGTGTGATCTGAGCCTGGAAAAACAATAAAAAGGAAACTAGTATGAGTCGTCTGTATGAAAAATACAAGAAAGAAATTGTTGCAGAGCTGCAAAAAGATCTGTCAATAAAAAATATCATGGCTGTTCCGAAATTGGAGAAGATCGTCATAAATATCGGTGTTGGAGATGCCAATCAGAACATTAAACTTCTGGATACCGCACAAAAGGAACTGAGTTTGATCACAGGCCAATGGCCGGCCATCGGAAGAGCGAAAAAGTCTATTTCTCAGTTTAAGCTCCGAGAGGGGCAGGCGATCGCCTGTTATGTTACACTCCGGGGAAAGAGGATGTATGAGTTTTTCGACAGATTGGTCAACATCGTTCTTCCCAGAGTAAGAGACTTCAGAGGAATCTCGTTTCATTCCTTTGATGGAAGAGGGAATTACACCATCGGAATGAAGGACCAGCTGGTTTTCCCTGAGATCGATTACACAAAGGTTGATCGTCCCCGGGGAATGAATATAACAATTGTCACATCAGCCGAAAATGATAAGGATGCTTACGCTTTTTTAAAAAAGATGGGCATGCCATTCATTGAGGAGATGTAAGGAAGGTTATAGTGGCAAAAATATCATCTGTCGCAAAGCACAAAAAAGAACCGAAGTTTCCGGTAAGGCGAAAAAACAGATGCCGCATCTGCGGACGCTCTAAGGGTTTTTATCGAAAGTATGACATGTGCCGTCTGTGTTTAAGGGAATTGGCACTTAAGGGAGAGATTCCAGGCGTGACAAAGTCTTCCTGGTAATACAAAGAGAGAGGAAAAGATCATGAGTTTAACAGACCCCATTGCTGACTTGTTAACGCGCATCCGAAACGCAGTCCACGCCGATAAGAAGGATCTAAGTCTTCCTTCTTCCCGGATGAAAACAGAGGTCGTCAGGATCTTGAGAGATGAGGGATACATCAGAAATTTCAAGGTCATTGCTGACGGCAAACAGGGAATCCTGAATATTTCTCTGAAATACAACGATGAAGGCGAATGCGTCATCTCCGGTCTCAAGAGAGTCAGTAAGCCCGGCTGTCGGATCTACTGCAGTAAAAATTCCATTCCCAAGACGCTCGACGGGCTTGGAATCGTCATGGTTTCTACATCCAAGGGGATCATGACCGGAAAAATGTGCGAGGAATTTGGCGTTGGTGGAGAGGTACTCTGTTCGGTCTGGTAGGAATGGAATTGAAGAGGAGAAAGAAAAATGTCCAGAATAGGTAAACAACCAGTACTGATACCAGAAGGAGTCAAGATCAATATTGCAGCAGATAAGATTGAGTTTGAAGGGGTAAAAGGCAAATTGACATCTCCTCTGCTTCCCGGAATCAAGGCAAAAGTCGAGGATAATCAGCTCGTCATAGAAAGAACGGACGAAACACCTAAAGTTAGGTCCTTTCATGGATTGAACAGAACATTAGCCCATAACTGCTGTGTCGGTGTATCAAAAGGATTTGAGAAGAAGTTAGAGATCGTAGGCGTCGGATACCGGGCCAAACTGGATAAGGGTCGGTTGGAATTAAATATTGGTTATTCAAAGCCTGTAGTTTACAAAGTTCCCGAAGATATAGAGATCGTTGTGGAAAAGTCCACACAGATCATTGTAAAAGGAATCAATAAACAGCGTGTCGGTCAGGAAGCTTATATTATCCGCAGTTTCCGTCCTCCGGAGCCATACAAGCTCAAGGGTATTAGGTATGCCGGAGAAAAATTGATCAAAAAAGAAAGAAAAGTAGGAGTAGTCGGTGTTTAAAACTAATGTGAAAATAAAAAAAATCGCCAAAGATCGTATCCGCAAACGAATCCGGAAAAAGATCAAAGGCACTGAGGATAGGCCGCGAGTTTTAGTATTAAAGAGCAACCGCTATCTTTATCTTCAGGCAATAGATGATGAGAGCGGAAAGGTTCTGGCTTCAGCTACCTCTCTGGAAAAGGAATTCAATGCTAAAAACAAAAATACGAAAAACATTGCTGCTTCTACGGCTCTTGGAGAGGTAATGGCCAAAAAGCTGAAACAGGAAAAAAAGGAAAAGATAGTCTTTGACAGGGGAATATATCCTTATCACGGCCGGGTAAAAGCTTTGGCCGAGGGTCTGAGAAAGGGAGGCCTTGTTTTTTAGCATGCAAGCAGAATGTGCAAGGAGGAATACTAGTGGCATATCAGCATAACAGAAGGAAACCGTATGAAGAAGAGGACATTGAGTTCAAGGATCAAGTGATATCTATCCGAAGAGTAACCAAAGTCGTCAAAGGGGGAAAAAACCTGAGTTTCTCCGCCCTTGTTGCGGTTGGAAATGAAAACGGCACAGTGGGCATTGGCAGCGGAAAAGCGAGAGAGGTTCCCAGTGCCATCCAAAAGGCGGTTCAGTCTGCAAAGAAAAAAATGATCGAGGTTCCTCTTGACGAAACAACAATCCCTCATCTTGTAAAAGGCATCCACTGCGGAGGAGCCGTGATCTTAAGACCTGCCTCCAAGGGGACAGGCGTTATCGCTGGAGGGGCTGTGCGTATCATCATGGAATTGGCCGGGATCAAAGATATTCTGACCAAATCATTAAGAAGCAATAATCCGTTCAGTGTGGCTTATGCAACTATGAATGCCCTGCAGAATATTGCAGATCCTGTTAAGATTTCTAAAAATAGAGATAAATCCGAGGATGTAATATGGCAATAAAAGAAAACGTACCTAAAAAGACAAGTACAGACGGAAAGTATTTGAAAGTCAAGTTGGTCCGTAGTCTTATCGGCAGGCCCAGAAAACAGCGCGAAGTGGTGAAGGGTCTTGGTTTAAGAAGGTTCGATTCCGAATCGATCCTTAAGGATACTCCTGAAATTCGGGGGATGATCAATAAAGTGCCTCATCTTGTGCAGGTCAAGGAGTTGGAGAAAAAATGAATCTCAGCAATCTTCATCCGGCAAAAAATTCCAGAAAGAACAGAAAAAGAGTGGGGCGCGGCCCGGGTTCCGGCTACGGAAAAACAGCGGGACGAGGAACAAAAGGCCAGAAATCCATTTCAGGTTACTCAAGTAAAAGAGCTTTTGAAGGTGGTCAGATGCCTCTTAACCGTAGACTCCCGAAGAGAGGTTTTACCAATATTTTCAGGAAAGAGTACAACCCTGTCAATTTAGACAGGTTGGAAAATATTAAGAAGGCCGAGATCAATCTTAAAGATCTGGTCAAAGCCGGTATTATTAAAAAAGAAACGGAGCCCGTGAAAATCCTCGGACGAGGGAAACTCTCATCGGCGAAGACTGTTCATGCCCACAAATTTTCGGAATCTGCGCAAAAAAAGATCGAAAAAGCGGGCGGTAAAGCCGTTTTGATTGGAAGTTAAGAATGCTTAAAAGTATTAAGAACATCTTCAGTATTCCCGATTTACGAAGAAGGGTGATCTTTACACTTCTGCTTCTTGCGGTCTATCGTATAGGCGCCCAGATCCCCAATCCGGGTATCAGCGCCTCGGCGCTGGCCGAATTCTGGGAATCACAGAAAGGAACTATCTTCGGGTTTATTGACCTTTTCTCTGGGCGAAACATGTCTCGAATGACGATATTCGCCCTTGGGATAATGCCCTATATCAGTTCCTCCATCATCCTGCAGCTGCTTCAAGTTGTCTGGCCATATCTGGAACGTCTGTCTAAAGAAGGAGAGATGGGGCGGAAAAAGATCACGCAGTACACACGGTATGGGACCATCCTGATCTGTCTTGTTCAGGGCTACGGCATCAGTCTTTTCCTGCAGTCCGTAAAGGCCCCAGGGGGAGCGTCAGTCGTTCCCATTCCGGGCCTGCCATTCCAACTGCTGACAGTTCTGACCCTGACAACAGGAACGGTTTTTATTATGTGGCTGGGGGAACAGATCTCAGAGCGCGGCATCGGGAACGGGATATCGCTGATCATCTTTGCTGGAATCGTTGTTGACCTTCCCCGCGGAGCAGGCGGTCTAATTTCCAAGCTCAGAACCGGTGATATGGATCCTCTGCGCATCATTTTTCTTGTAGCTTTGATGGTAGCTGTATTTGCCTTTATCGTGTTTGTGGAAAGAGGACAGAGGCGTATTCCTGTTTCTTATGCAAAGAGGGTGGTTGGCCGGAAGATATATGGCGGTCAAGCCACGCATCTTCCGTTACGTGTGAACACCGGAGGAGTTATTCCGATCATTTTTGCTGCATCGATCATCACCATTCCGGCTACCATGGGGCAGATGATCAAAGTGCCTTTCATTCAGCGAATCGCCCAACAGTTCAACATGGGAATGCCTCTGTACAGCCTTTTTTACATCATTGCTATCATATTTTTCACCTATTTTTACGTGTCCATCATCTTTAACCCAAATGATGTATCGGACAATCTGAGAAAGTACGGAGGATTCATTCCGGGTATCAGGCCGGGAAAGAACACTTCTGATTTTATAGATGGGGTCCTTTCCAGGCTAACCCTGGTTGGGGCTGTTTATCTGGCACTGGTAGCTGTTGTTCCGGAATTTATGATAACCGGATTGAAAGTGCAGGCCCTTCCTTTGATCGGGGAATTTTTAGATAAGAACTTACCAAACTGGTTTACTCAGGGTGTGGGAATCGATTTTTATTTTGGAGGAACGTCCATTCTGATCGTTGTCGGTGTTGCTATGGATACAATGCAGCAGGTCGAGGCGCAGCTTGTCATGCGTCATTATGACGGATTTATGAGACGTGGACGGTTAAAGGGACGGAGAGGATGAGAGTTATTCTGCTCGGACCGCCCGGCTGCGGAAAGGGAACCCAGGGGGACTGCATTGAACAATCCTATGGTTTTCCCCGGATCTCAACGGGCGACCTTCTGCGCGTAGAGGTTGCAGCAGAGACCCCGCTGGGTTTAAAGGCCAGGGTTGTCATGGAAAGCGGAGAGCTTGTCAGTGACTCTATTGTTGTAGAAATGATCAGAGAGCGCATTTTTTCCCCGGATTGCCGGAGGGGATATATTCTTGATGGTTTTCCGAGAACTGTCGCTCAGGCTGAAAGTCTTTCTTATATGGACGGTAGTCGACCCGAAGTGGTCATTGATATCCGTGTTGATAACGATGTCCTGATCGAAAGGCTTTCTGCTAGGAGGGTCTGTTCCTGCGGTGCCGTTTACAACCTGAAGGTAAAGCCTCCTGCTAAGGAGGGAAAGTGCGATGTATGCGGAGGGACTCTTATCCAACGGAAGGATGATGACGACGGTGTCATCATAGAAAGACTCAGAATTTACCGGGAGCAGACCGAACCGCTGATTGTTTTTTATAAAAAGAAAGGGAAATATTTTTCCGTCGATGGAGAACAGGGTGTTGAATCAGTTTTCAGCTCCATCAATGACATTTTAAAAATAATGCTTCCGGAAACAGGGGAGCTTAGAGAATAGCAATGATCGTGTATAAGAACCGTGAAGAATTGCTTGGGATGAAGAAGAGCAATCAGATCGTAGCACAGATCCTCCATGAACTGAGAGCAATGATCCGGCCCGGCATCAGCACTGCTGAATTGGACGCATATGTGCAAAAACGCACCAGGGAAATGAATGCAGTACCGGCCTTTAAAGGATACCGTGGTTATCCCGCTTCACTCTGTACATCGATCAACGAAGAGATCGTTCACGGGATTCCTTCTTCTACCCGGAAACTGAAGGATGGAGATATTCTAAGTTTGGATTTTGGTGTGGTCCTGGACGGATTTTATGGAGATGCGGCTGTGACCTATCCTGTTGGTACCGTATCAAACGAAGCGAAGATGCTCATACATAACGCGGAAGATGCTTTTTACGCCGGTCTGGAACAGGTAAAAGTGGGAAACAGGATTTCCGATATTTCCAATGCGATCCAGCAAAAAGTGGAAGGCCAGGGATTTTCGGTTATCCGCATTTTTGTGGGCCATGGAATTGGTTTTGCACTCCATGAGGAGCCGCAGATCCCGAATTTTGGAGCCCCGGGACGGGGACCCAGGATCAAGCAGGGAATGACCCTGGCTATTGAACCGATGATCGCGGCCGGCCACTGGGACGCAGAGATTTTGGAAGATAATTGGACGGCGGTAACCAAGGATCGGAGTTTGTCTTCCCATTATGAGCACACAGTGGCTGTAACAGAGAACGGAGCAGTTATTTTAAGTAAGTGGGAAGAAGATAAAAGTAAACATTCTATCGAGGAAATTGTATGAATAAAAACGGAGTGTATGAGGCAGAGGGAAAGGTCCTTGAAACTCTCCCTAATGCGATGTTTCGCGTTGAACTGGCGAATAAGCATCAGATACTGGCGCATATATCAGGGCGTATGCGGAAGCATTTCATCCGTATTCTTCCAGGAGATAAGGTGCTGGTCGAACTTTCTCCATATGACTTGACTAAGGGAAGAATCACGTACCGCTTTAAATAAATAGAGGAAAAGACAATGAAAGTACGAGCGTCTGTAAAAAAAATGTGCAGGAATTGCCGTATCATCAAGCGGAAAGGGATTATTCGTGTGATATGCACAAATCCCAAGCATAAACAAAAACAAGGTTAGATGAGGTAAAAATGGCAAGAATAGCTGGAATCACGCTTCCTAACGAGAAAAGAGTTGAAATTGGATTGACTTATATCTTTGGTATCGGGCGTGCCTCTTCGATAAGAATTCTGAAGTTGGCAAAGATCAATAAAGACAAAAAAGTAAAGGATCTGTCCGAAGCTGAAGTCAATAAGATCCGAAAGATCATTGAGAAGAGCGAGAA
>CBDVEQ010000011.1:0-25326 GCA_965373045.1 uncultured bacterium
GATATCGAAAAACAGATCGATCTTCAATTGATATACATCATTTTTTATGACAGGTTTAATCATTATTTTGCCTCCACACAATTCATAAAGAATTATGAAGATATTTACATGTCCAGCAGTCTTCCGGCCAATGTGACACCTCAGAGTTATAATACAGAGAGACGGCGGTTGGTGGATAAAGAGACTAAACAAATCCTCAATATCCTCGAGGTTGAGATCCCTGTTCATTATAAAGGAGCTGAGCTCAGATGGGGCAGCATCAAGATCGGCCTGTCCCTGGAAGAGGCTCTGGAAGAAATCCGGAAAACCAGGCTGGCCTTGCTGTTGATCGGCCTGGCTGGATTGATTGTCGGTCTTATTGGGGCGATATTTTTAGCCCGTCATATTACCGGTCCTATCAAGAAACTTGTGAATGGAACAGTGACAATATCGCGGGGAGATTTCAGCCAGACCATAGATATCCATTCCCGTGATGAAATAGGGGAGCTGGCCAAGAGTTTTAACCAGATGAGCCAGGATCTGCAGATATCCAGAAGACAGGCCGAGGAAACGCATCAGAAATTGATCGAAGCGGAAAAACTGGCCTCCATCGGCCGTATGGCAGCCGGTATCGCTCACGAGATCCGGAATCCCTTAACGGCTATCAAGTTGAATATTCAAAAAGTGTTTTCTAATAAAGGACTGGGAGATATTGAGCAGTCATACCTTAAAATATCCCAGGAAGGCATCAGACATATAGAGATATTTATCAAGGAACTTCTAAGTTTTACCCGAGTGACTGAATTGAATATAGATCAGTTCTCTATGGAGATGATCCTGGATGAGTCCATTAAGATGGTTTCAGACTCAATGGAATTAAAGAAGATCCAGGTGATCAGAAATTATGAAAAGGAGCTTCCTCAGGTGAGAGTGGACGCGGATAAAATGAGACAGGTATTTATCAACCTGCTCGATAATGCTAATGATGCGCTCAGCGAAGGAGGGATCATCGGAGTAGGTATATTTCATGTTAAAGATAGATCCTGCCATACGGTTAAGGTAGAAATATCGGACAACGGCTGCGGCATTCCAGAAAAAGATTGGGACACTGTTTTTGAGCCTTACTTTACGACAAAAAGTTCCGGATTCGGGCTCGGTCTGGCCAACGCCCGAAAAATTGTGGAACGTCATAAAGGTACAATCCTTGTCAAAAAGAAACCCGGAGATGGGACCATATTCGAAGTACTCATCCCGTGTGAAGAGGAAAGATGAAATCAATATTGATTATTGACGACGATCCTTTAATACGTAAAACACTTTCAACACACCTTTCCAAAGAAGGGTATGATATTTATTTAGCCGAAACCGGGAATGAGGGGATTTGCGCATATGAGGATAAATCACCGGACCTGGTGATACTTGACATACGCCTTCCGGATATTGATGGACTTGAAACCATGCAGAGGATCAAAGAGAAGAACCATGGGGCGACGGTTATCATCATAACAGCCTACGACGATATGAAGACTACGGTTGAAGCGATCAAGCTGGGGGCGTTTGAATATCTGGTAAAGCCTCTTGATTTTGTGGATCTTCAGTTGACTATTGACAAGGCGTTCCAGATGAAAAGTCTGGAGGAGAAACTCAGTTATCTTGTTGCAGAAAAGGAGAAGGAATACACAATTGATAACATTGTGGGGCGATCGCCTCAGATGAGAAATGTTTTCAAAATGATCGGTTCAGTTGCGATAACGAGGACCAATATCCTGATCCAGGGAGAGAGCGGCACCGGAAAGGAACTGGTCGCCAAAGCCATCCATTTTAACAGTCCTTTCAGCAAGGAACCTTTTATTGTCATCAATTGTTCCGCCATATCAGACACCCTCCTTGAGAGTGAGTTGTTTGGCCATGTCAAAGGGGCTTTTACAGATGCGGTCACTGAGACCAAGGGAAAATTTGAGATTGCCGGGAAAGGAACTCTATTTCTGGACGAGATCGGAGATATGTCAAAAAATCTCCAGTCCAAGCTCATGCGCGTCATTGAAACACGGGATTTCATGAAGGTCGGAGGAGAAAAGATCCTTAAAACTGAAGCCAGGATCATTGCCGCGAGCAATAAAAAACTAAAAATTCTGGTTGATAAGGGACTGTTCAGGGAAGATCTGTATTATCGTTTAAAGGTCGTGGAGATCGAACTTCCTTCCCTGAGAGAAAGAAAGGAAGATATTCCGGATCTGGTTGTATATCTGCTTGAAAAAATTAACCTGGAGATCCGTAAAAATGTCCGCAAGGTCCCGCCTCAGGTGATGAAACTCCTCACGAATCTACCATGGAAGGGGAATGTGCGAGAGCTTGAAAATGCTTTGACCAGGGCCGTTATTCTAGCTAAAGGAGATGTGATACTGCAGGAAAACCTTCCCATTGAAAGAGGGGAAAGAGATCTTCTTCCCAAAGAGCTAATACCATTAAAGAATGTCGAAAAAAGTTATATTCAACATGTACTAAGCGCCACCAAGGGAAACAAAACGCAAACGAGTCAAATCTTGAAGATCAGCCGGCCGACTCTGGATAAGAAAATCAGGGAATATAAACTTAATCTTTAGCGTTTTGATATATGCTATTAGGAGGATATTAATATGAAAAATGACTATTTAAACAGCGGAAGCCCCATGAACGGGTTGTCTAGAAGGGATTTTGTTAAATATCTTGTAGCTGGCTCAGCATTTTCCGCTTCAACCCTGACAAGGCTGAACGCTTCTATCTACCAGAGCATAACATCTCTTAATCAGAACTATATCAAGGATGAATCACCTGACGGAGTCTATTGGGATTCCATCCAGCAGCATTTTCTCTTTCAGGACGGGGTCATAATGATGAACAACGGGACGGTCGGGCCTATGCCCAAACCCGTGTTTAACACATTGATGAAGACCTTCAAAGTCCAGGTAACAAATCCCTTTGATGTTTACAACTACATCCCGAGGAAAAGGGAGCAAGTCCGCCGAAGGCTGGCGGAATTCATCAGTGCCTCACCAGAAGAAGTTGTTATGACAAGAAATACGACAGAAGGCATTAATTTTATGGCCAACGGATTAGAAATGAAGGAAGGTGATGAAGTTCTTCTTTCGACGATGGAACATCCGGCCGGGATTCATCCATGGCGGTTAAAGGAAAAGAGGTTTGGTATCAAGATCGTTGAGGTTCCCATCGGCCTGCCGCCAAAAAGCATTGACGAGTTTGTCGGTTCCTTTGAAAAGGCGATTACACAGCAAACCAGGATCATCAGCATAAGCCACACGGTGTTTATCTCAGGCCTTATCTCCCCGCTCAAAGAGCTCTGCAGAATGGCCCATGATAAGGAAGTCCTGGTCCTGGCTGATGGTGCGCATGCTATCGGTATGCTGAACCTAAACATGAAAAGCCTTGGTGTGGACTTCTATACGACCAGTCCCTATAAGTGGATGGGTGCGCCCTGCGGGATCGGTGTCCTGTATATCAAAAAAGAGATACAGGACCGGATTTGGCCAACGATAGCTTCATCCGGATGGGATACGCATACAGATGCGAGAAAATTCGAAACACTCGGACAGAGGGCGGATGCCCTAATGGTGGCCTTGGGAGAAACTGTGGATTTCCAGAATCACATCGGGAGAACCCGGATTGAAAAGAGGATCAAGGCCCTGGCAGGATATCTGAAGCAGGAGTTAAAATCGATCCCTGGAGTGAAACTGCATACATCCGAAGATCCTTATATCAGCGGTGGTTTGACCGTGTTTTCCTGCAAGGACGTTGATCCGGCAAGGATCGTGGACTATGTCCGCCATAAATACAATATTGTAGTACGGACAGTCGGCAGCAAAAAAAAGGGAACTTATGGCGTCAGGGTCTCAACCCCCATCTATGTCACTTACAGGCATATCGATATGCTTCTGGAAGGGATAAAGACTCTCGTACGGCATAAAGCCTGATATGCGATATCGAGAGTGATCAGTTCTCTTGTTTTAACAGGTTTCTGTATTTTTATTCTTCTTGTTTACCTGTCGTTTGAAAAATATCAGAATATCCGGCGATTGAAGCAAATCCCTTTGCGCATCTGTGTCACAGGCACCAGGGGAAAATCCAGTGTCACTCGCCTCATTGCAGGAGTGCTCAATGCATCCGGCCTGGCAGCTGCAGCTAAGACCACAGGCTCAAGACCGGTTTTTATTTCACCTGATGGGACAGAGACGGTTTTATTCCGCAGGGGTTTGCCGTCCATCCTGGAGGGCAAAAGATTCATCAAGATGGTCCTGGAAACTTCAGCACAGTCCTTTGTTGCAGAGATGATGAGCATCCGGCCGGAGACCCTCAACACCGAGTCATTGAGGATCCTGCGGCCCCAAATTCTTGTTATCACCAATGTCCGGATGGACCACATGGAACACATGGGATACACAGCCGGAGAGATCGCAAAAAGCTTTGCATTCGCCGTCCCTTTTCACGGGACAGTTTTTGTTCCGGAAGAGGAGTTATTTCCTGTTTTTGAAGAAACGGCTAGGCAAAGGGGATCAAGGATCATATGTATTCCTAAGATTCCACAGCTCAGGATCAACAAGGAAATAGGCCCGGGGTTGGATCAGGAATGGGAGCAGAATATCCGTTTGGCCAAGGGGGTCGGACAATTTCTTGAACTGAAAGATCGATCTATCAATGCAGGAATGCTGGAGTCTAATCCGGATATCGGGGGTCTCAAGATATGGTCGATCAAAGGTGAAGCCCGGTCTTCAAAATGGATTGCGATCAGCGCTTTTGCTGCAAATGATCCTGGTTCAACCATCGAGGTTCTGAAGAAGTTAAGGATACAGGGACTGTTTCCCGGAGGAAGGACAATAGGCATCCTGAATCTCCGAATGGACAGAGGAGACAGAACGCTTCAATGGCTCGAGGCTATTCAACGGGGACGGTTTTCCGAATTTGACGGGATGATGCTGATTGGCGGACATGCCATGGTACTGAATAGAAAATTCCGGTCCATGGATTTGGATACGATTTTCTGGCACAGCCGGAGTGTAGATCCTGAGGAAGTTATGAAAAGGCTTCGAGCTGAAATATCAGGGCAGGCTGTCCTTATCGGTATGGGGAATATGGGCGGCATGGGCCGCAGGTTTGTCGGCTTATGGGAAAAAACTGGGGAAGCCTATGGTGTATGAGACACTTATTATAGGAGTTGTTATTGCACTTCTTTATTCAGAATGGGCGGATCTTTATCCCGGCGGGATCATTGTACCCGCCTACATGGCCCTCTACCTGGACAGGCCTTTTAAGATCGTGATCACGATCGCTGTTGCTTTTTTCGCGCTGCTTTCTTATAGACTACTGTCCCGGTTTTTTATTCTTTTTGGCAGGCGGCGGTTTGTTCTTCTCCTTCTGTTTGGTGCGTTCTGGGCTTTTGCCTGGGGGATAGCATGGCCCCACCTCTTTGGCCCTTCTACCGGATTAAAAGCGATCGGCTGGATCATTCCCGGCCTCCTTGCCAACAACCTGGAAAAACAGAAAAAGCTGCCCACCCTGGCCGGGCTTCTGACAGTATCCGTGCTGACTTATTTTTGTGCCCGGGTGGTGGCCCTGGTATTTTAACATGGATTATACACAAGCCGGAGCCGGTACCAAGAGTGTCCGGATTTATGTCCTTCTAAGCATCAGTATTATCTTTTTTTTGGCTGCCCGGATTTTTCCGGGGAGAGGCTTGAATTTCCTGAAAAAAGAGATGGTCGAAGCCTCTCAACTGATGGCTCAAGCAGCGGATATACTCAGGGCCTGCCGCGAGGCAAAGGGTATCCCCATCGATCGGACATGCGATATCAACGCCACGGGATTGATAGGAAAGGAGTTCTCTTCCGTAACCACATCCGTCGGCCAGTTGGAGGCCAAGAGAACCTCCTCCGATCCGAATTTTGCCGGACTTCTGGTCTACCTGCTGAGGAAAGCAGGAGTCAGGAATGGAGATGTGATCGCTGTCGGGGCCTCGGGTTCCTTTCCGGCGCTTATCACGGCTGTTCTTGCCGCCTCAAAAGCTATGGAAATAAAGCCGTTGATAATCTGTTCCATCGGAGCGTCCCAATGGGGAGCAAATAATCCGGATTTCCATGTGCTGGACATGCAGCGATGCCTTGCAGAGCAAGGAATATTTTCCACTCTTCCCATCGCTTATTCTTTGGGAGGGATCAGAGATATTGGAGAGGATATGAGTGAGCCGGGCCGGGAAAAACTTACGCAGGAGATAAGAAAATCCGGGGTTTTGTTCTTATCCGAGCCTGACTTGGGAAAAAATGTTGCCAAGCGCATGAAGCTGTACATAAAGGGAGCGGAGCTCTCTCCGATCAAGGCATTTGTCAATATCGGAGGAAGCTGGGTCAATATGGGAACCGATTCCCGTATCCTTGAAGTCAAACCAGGGCTGGCGCATATTGACGACTTTCCCCCTGTGGAGAAACAGGGGATGATTTTCGCCATGGCGGCAAAGAACGTGCCTGTTATTCACTGCCTTTTTGTCAAAGGGCTTGTCCGGAAATACGGTCTTGAATGGGATCCCTCTCCTTTGCCAAAGCCTGGGGAGAGCCGTTTGTACAGCCTGGTTGCCGGAGATCAGAAGGTTTTTCTACTGATCGCCGCCGGCTATTTTGTTTGTATTTTATTCCTGGCATACTTCATTCGTAATAAGCCTGAATTATTTATAAAATTCGACGACACCTAAATATACTTCTAATGATTTTGACTCTTAACATTGATTTTTACAAACATTAGGATTGAAGCTTTTTACAATTGTATTGTTTTAACTCTATGTCGTCGTATTTTGCCCTCCGGGCGGGCCGATATCACCGCAGTGGCTTCGTCGTGTTCCGTTCGCAGTATATAAATACAGCTTCACGAACCACTCCTTGCAGCTACGGCAATCTCGACCCGTGAATAGTCCAGGTTAAGTTGGCTTAAGTTAAGCCAAGAATGTTTAAATAAATAAAAGCTGTATATAACTATTTGAAATTTAAAAAAAACATAATGGGTTAAAAAATTCTAAGTATTTTTAGTTTAGGGCACTCTAGTTTTTTATGTGATTAATCAGAGCTTCCAGATAGCGTGATTTCACCTGCTGACTTGCAAGGGCCTGTTTGAACGGCGGAAGTTTCAGAATGACGCCTAAAACTCCGGCCATGGCTCGATGACTCCATAAGACCCGATTGTCAAAAATAAGGTTCTGCAACTTACCCTGTTCAATGGCCATCAACACCATCCTGTGTGTTCCATTCAGGGGGGTAATAACTCTGCTCGGTCGGGATTTCAAGTGAATACTGCCCTTTGAGCAAGTTCTAACGCAAACACCGCATCCCAGACAGAGATCTTCATCCAATTTCGCCACTTTCATTTTGGGTTTGACTGGATCGTTTGATGAAACCAATGTCATTGCTTCTACCGGGCAGGCAGTCACACATTCGCCACATCCATTGCAATCAGATTCGGTCACAACCGGGATAAAGTTGGTTGTATGGACAGGATTCAGAATTGCAAAACGCCGGGCCGCGATCATAGCCTCGCAGCAACACCCACAGCAGTTGCAAATGAAGTTTACTTTCTCTCTTACATTTTCACCGAACTGAACCAGGTTGTGCTCATAAGCTGCCTGCAATAAATCAAGGCATTCTTCCTCTTCTAACGAACGGGCGTAACCGTGCTTAATAAGCGACGCTGCTATGTTGTCAAATGTCATGCATATTTCCTGCGGTGCTTTACAGGCTCTGCCCAGGTGATACATCTTGTGACGGCAGTAACAGATCCCAACACCCCGATGAGTAGCACTCTTAATGACTTCGGTCACCCGCTCATAATCCAGAACATACAGTGCATTTTCTTCAGACAAGGCAGGTTCATGGACAAAGGCACGTCCCAACGGAGTTTGACCTTGGGTTAATAGCTCCCTTATGAAATCTTCTTCCACATTTATGTATTCATAAAACAGTTCGCTTAATACCTTCTGATCAATATCATCCCGCACACGCATTAAGGAGAACTCGAAAAAACCCGCCATCGGGGGCGGCAGAGCATAAACGGACTCCCCATTTTGTTCGACGTCAACCAGAATAGCGCGGCCAGCCAATTCATCCAGCACCTTTTGAGTGCTAGTCAGGTCCATTTTCCAGATACGGCTGGCTTTTTTCGCTGTGAAGGGTTTGATAGGCATGAGTGAAACCAGTTTGCCCTCTTTCTCACTAAAAAGCATTTTCAAGATCTTGAATAATAGTTCAGAAGGGGGTGCGCCCTGAGGATAGCGATTCAATCTGTCTGCTAACTTGTAATAACCGGATTTGATTGTTTTATGAGCCATGATTGTATTTTTCTCTTTCTAACAATGATTATACAGCATATAGTATAATCATTGTTGGACGGAACACAACTTAAGAAAAAGGAGGAGTTATGACTCAATTTCAACCTTTCGTCATGGAACGTATGATGTCTCAATTTGAGCAGGATGTCGCTTATAATCTCTCAGAAAGTAGCGTTCACCCTATGCTGCTTAGCGAACTATTGGCTGACCATCCTGATATGATCGATCGTCTTTTAGCCACTGAACTCAACTATCCTCACGTCAACGGCACTCCTGAACTACGTGAGAATATTGCTAATCTCTACGATGGCGCAACGTCTGAAAATGTATTGGTTACTGTTGGGGCTATTGAAGCAAACTATATTTCTACTCGCACTCTGCTGTCTGCGGGCGATGAAATCGTTATTATGTTACCAAACTATATGCAGATTTGGGGCATTGCGAAAAATCACGATCTAGACGTTAAAACTTTCCACTTACGTGAGGAAGACGGCTGGGCCCCCGATCTTTCAGAACTTGAGTCGGTGGTGACACCCAACACCAAACTAATTGCCATATGTAATCCCAACAATCCAACTGGCCGGATTTTGACAGAAACCGAAATGGATAAAATTGTAACTTGCGCGGAACGGGTTGGAGCCTGGCTCCTTGCCGACGAGGTCTATCGTGGGGCAACTCGGGTATCGGATGAGGAAAATCCTTCGTTCTATGGTCGCTATGACAAAGTCCTGGCTATCGGGAGTATGAGTAAAGCATATGGTTTGCCCGGTTTACGCATTGGCTGGATTGTCGGACCATCAGACACCCTTGACGAGATTTGGGCACGGCACGAATACATAACGATTAGCGCAACAATGTTGTCTAACAAGCTGGCTGCGATAGCCCTTTCGTCAGAAGTGCGACCCCGTTTGCTACAAAGAACGCGTGAATACATTCGCCGTGGCTTTCCGATCTTACAAGAATGGATGGACAGTCACACCAACACGTTTGTCCTCAGACCACCTGATGCAGCGGCGATTGCTTTCATTCGTTATCATCTGGATGTGAACTCGACCGTGTTTGCGGAACGATTATGCCGGGAAAAGAGTGTTTTGATTGTGCCGGGTGATCATTTCGGGCTAGATCATTTTCTCCGGATCAGTTTTGGTTTGCCACATGATCACCTTGTTCCAGCCCTGGAGCGTATTCACGAACTAATTCTTGAACTAAGCGATAAGTAACTTAAAACCCAACAATCCATGGAAACCAAACTTATTCCCCTGAATGAAATCAAGAATATCGTATCGTTTCTTGACCTCATGCCAGCCATCGAATAAGGGTTTGTGGCCTATTAATCCGGTCGGGACGTATTGGTTTGGGGGCGGGGTAATTAGAAGCTGCAATTTTCAACCACATCTTGTTAATGTCATTCGTAGTGGATGCGGGAGGGATGGGCTTTGGCCGGGTCCTTGAGAAAGGCGCCTGTTCCTTTTTCGATCACATCCGCATAGCGGGGAACGCCTGATACGGCCATGGCTTTTTCTGGCTGCTCCTCTGACCAGAGCTCAAAGATCTGAAGCAGTGTGGAACAGTGCCGTCCTACCCTGACATCGATGGGCCAGCCATTTTCATCCATTTTTTCAAACAGGAGTCCGTGCGCTCCTGCCTTCATGATAAAGGGGTCTTTCCCTTCCAGGAGAAGCTTTCTATCAGTTCTCCCGCGTGTGGCGTCTAGGAATGGTTCGGGCGCTTCCAGGAGGAGGGAGATGGCCTGTGTATGATCTCCGATCTCACGGTGGCTCAGTCCACGCAGCGCTTCGGGCGAATTTTCCATCCCGATGTTGAATCCTTCCATTCCAGAGATCATCATGGAGGTCATGGCAGCCAGGTCCTTGCCTTTTTGATGAGCCACGATGGTGCTGATAACAGGATACTGAAGCTCTGCTTCGTGGAGGTCAATGACGATGTCGATCTTTTCCTCAATGATCATACGGGTCATGGCATAACAGGTTTTTTCCGTGATTGTCCCGTTCGGCCGGCCGGGCCAGGTGCGGTTCAGGTTCCGGATGTCCACATAGGCCAGTTGCTGCCCTGAAGGGTAGTGGATATAGACTTCCGGGTCAGGCCACTGGTCGAGCGGATTAGACCAGCGGTCTCCCATGCGGAATTTTCGCTCCCCGAAAGATGTTGGGATGGCAAAGTCCGGGGGATAAGCTCCCCCCAGCCGTGTGACCGTTGTAGCGCTTTTGTTGGCGGAAAGGATGATAAAGATCCGGCCCTGCTCGACTACTGCGTTTTCAGCAAAAACCCATGCGGTCAGGCGGCTGGCTGGTTCTTCCGGATGGGTGCCGCCGATAATGAGTGCAGTCCCTCCGGGTTTTTCCCCCTCCAGGATGTAGATAAAAGCATCATTGATTGTTCCTTTAAGCCCGTCAAAATAGTCGCTCAATTTTTTAACCTGAGTAACTCCGGGGCTCAGAACTACCGGCTCTTTCAGGTGCCGGCTGCGGTAAAAACTGGCGCCAGCAAAAACCAACAGCAAGATCCCGAAAGAGGCAAAAAAGATCTTTCTCAAATAGTAAGTTTTTAAAATTTTCATTCTTTGATCTATTTCAGACGGAGAAGCCGCAGAAGAAATGGCATTAACACGATGATGTAGAGAAGCTCGTCCTGCCATTTTTTGCTTTTTATTAGGTTGGCCACCATAAGAACAATGATCAATGCTATCAAAATGTAATATAAAATTGTTATCATCGTTTTATAACATTGTTAGAAATGCGAGTTTTTTACTGAAGAAAACCATGAGGATCCCGGCAGCAGCGATCAGTATGGCAGGGACTATACATTGTTTCAGCATATGAGAGTAAGGCTCCTCCATGCCTATTGTGTCCTTGGTTAACCGTCCTATGATAGCCGTGGGCGGGAGTGCGTCTCCCAGAGGCCAGATCACACTCATTCCGGCAAGTGCAATAATTGGATTGAGTCCGATAGTATTGAACAGCAGGACAAGGGGTACGCCCAGCACAGGCGCTGCTCCCCACATCAGGACTGCCTCAGATGCGGGAAGGGTAATGGCCAATGTTAGGATGACGGCCATCACAGGAAGCGTAACCACTGTAACGGCGATCAAACCGCGAACTCCGGTTAATGTCATGATCTGAACAAGGATCCCTACACAGGTCAGAGTTCCAATGAGCGGAAGGAGCTGGTGAATAGTGTCGGCAGCGGTTTTAAAAACATTAAGTTTTCGGGGAGAGAGGATAATTGTAACAAGGATTGCGGCTGTGAACATGAGTGGAAGCCCGATAATAGGGAAGGAATGGGGCCAGAACCTCCCTGCAATCATAAGGATGAAAAACGCAAGAAAAGGAAGAGCCACGCGGAGCCAGTTCATTTTTTCCGGTGGTTCCGGAAGTTCCTGCCTGGCTTTTTCCATATCCACAGGATGAGACTTCCATCCCAGGATAAATATGGTCATGAGCGCCAGAAGAACACAGGGAATAAGCAGCGGTAGGAAAAAACCCACATAGGGCATGTTGACACCGGCTGCCGTGAGCATGGCCCATAAACTGACAGGCGGTGCGGCTGCGCTCAGCCCTGCAATGATGAATATAATGGCTGCGGTTTTCGACCTGGGAATGCCCATATAACCAAGAATGACTGCGATCATGCCTCCTGTGATAAGCACAGTCACACTGCCTGCTCCGGTCAGAGCGCCCGGGATCAGCAGAATAAAAGTCAGAAGGACAAACAATCCAACTCTGGTTCGATGAAATTTGCGCAGGATACCACGGATAACAAAAGCGATTCCCCCTGATTCTTTGAGAAGGTTCATGAAGATCGTGGCTGTGATAAAGATCAGGATGATATCCAGATAGGTAAAGGCACCTTCCACGATGTGCCTGGCCGGGATGCCGGCACCACCTGCAAGGCCTCCTGCAATGGCAGCAAAGAACATGGATAGTTCGGTGGATATTTTAAAGATTTTTGCGATGATGTAAGCCAGCACCATCACAACAAGTATGATTTCTATAGAAAGAGACATGCTAAGGTTTTTCTCAGTTTTATTGTGTCAGCGGGCAAACAGCTTCTTGATCTCCTGGATCAGATCCAGATTTTTAGCCACTTCGATCATTGGGATGTTTTTTTCTTTCGAGATGATCGTAAAACGGCCGTCCTCATTTCCATCTTTATGAATTAGCAGGATATCGGAATTCGGAGCTACGGCATCGATGCTCTGTTCATCCGTGTTGTCACCTACTGAAGCGCCATGGGCCCTGCGCTTCATACCCTCGATGTGGGCGCCGATAATGGTTATCCCTTGATCTCTGGCTTCTTTAATAAGCTCAGCCGTGCGGGCAAGTTCGTCTTCGATCGAGATTCCAGCTGCGCCCATTCCCTTGAGGCTGGCGCCCATCACAATGATAAGAGTTTTAACCGGCAAACCAGCGTTCTTGCTTTCGATAAGATCTTTGGCTGTGGCAAGTTCGTTGATCGAGTAGGCTGCCGGCTCGTGCTGGAGTTTTGCCCGCATGAAAATGACTTTCAGGAAAGCTGGGCCCGGACTCTGGCCGCAGGAGGTTACGAGAACAGGAAGTTCAGGTTTTAGAGGAGTCTGTGCAGGAAGATAAATTATAAGCAGGACCAATATGGCTGTTATCAACAAGAATAATGCAAGAAATTGGATGAAGGATAAACGTTTTATTTTCATCGGAAGCTCCTCATTTGTGTTGAATACATAAAAAAACAAGTGTATTCCAATCCTATCACAGCGTCAACAGAACATCTGAACCTCTAAGTTTAAATATTTTGTGAAAGGTTATAAACAGGAATTCCGTATGGGCCGTCCTTCAACACTGCCACAGCCGGTTCTCTGCCCAGATCTGTTCTGAGTTTTATCAAAGCCCAGGCGATGGATTCCTCGACGATTTTCTGGAGATCTGATTTTCCTGTCGCCAGGCTCCGGCCGTTTGTTCCGGGGATCCAGGCAAAATATTCTTCCGGAATTTCTTTGCTGCAGTAGATGAGGTTTTCGGGCGGGATCACTCGAAAGAGACGTGCCCACATCTGCGGTTCCCACTGATCCGGGACAAATGTCCAATCCGGAGCTTTGATGAGGATTTCATATGACTCAGGCCCCTTTTCGTTCAGCAGACGAAGCATCTTTTTATAGGTTTCTGTTCCGACTGGGTCGGAATCCGTGTGACGGGCGGCCATGATGCACATGCCCCCTTCCCTGAGGATGGATGCACAGATAGTTCCTGCTTTGGCTGCTTGATAATGATTGATGCCTACAAAACCAGCATGGCTGATTACAAGATCGTATTTTTTATTGACAGGAATAGCCACATAGTTTTGCAGCCTCTCCACGGCCTTGAGATGAGCTTTTTCCATATCGCCCGCAAACACTCCGGATACTTTATAATCGGCATTGAGTGTGACGTTGACTATAAAATCGCAGCCCGCCATTCTGGCCACTTCTATGGCCTCATCGTGAACAGGATTCCCCTCCAGCACCAGGTCCCTCGCTTTGGGTGAGGAGAGGATTGTACCCCCGTGGATAAGCTGTGTGGACTTTTCCGAGATCAGTCCCGGACAGATGGCTTTCCGCCCGCCGGATACTCCCGCCATAAAGTGGCTTTCCACAAGTCCGGTGAGGATCTTGATGTCGCTTTCCATATAAAAGCGGTTGACGCGAATATCTCCCAGCCGTTTTCTGCTTCCGATACTAACAAGGCCTTTGTTCCTGCGGCAGTCGTGATTGATTATAGAGATTCCATTGGTGAATATCCGCGGATCCAGCATTTTGCGCAGGTCCGCGTCTGTCACAGCATGATGTGTTCCGGTCGCCACAAGGACTGTGATCCGGCGGGAGGGCAGTCCTGATTTTTTTAGTTCATGGACAATGGGCCATAGAATCCCTTCCTTCCCGGAATAAGGAACAGGACGGGTGTTGTCCGAGATGACAATTACTGCGCGAGCTTCTGAATTTACATGAAGCCTGTTCTTCACGATCTCGGAAAGGGGAGGACTACTGATAGGGGTTTCCAGTGATCCACGGATCGCGGATTCAGGATCGTTGAGAGCCTCTGCTTTTCCCATTGCCAGAATGTCAGCGCTGTCCGGAACCCGCACTGGAAGTGATATACCCCCCAGATCGAATTGGATCTTTGTATTCATCTCTTCAAACCCTCATTTACGGCAACCTCGACCCGTAAATAATCCAGGTTAGATGAACTGTTTTATCCGACGATCAGCAGAGCCACGTAAGGAACGACATTGAAGAACAGAAAGATAATTTTGAACAACCCGAGGAATGAGTAAACGATCACGTTGACGGTTTCCCGGGGAATGGAGAACCATTTGCTTTGTTTGCGATACGCTAAATCCGGGGCAAATACGGAGAGCGCTGACCACAGAATCAAGATGCCTCCATTTATGATTGTGCACCACATGAAGAACGTTGTAAGTGTCTGAATATCCATGATGCTCCTCCTTTATTTTTCTGCATCCAACTTATATTATATAACCGTATTTGTACAGGCAAAATGGCTGAATAATATATGTTATGTTTCAAGAAAGGACAGGTATGACTGATAGAATAAACGAATTTATTTTCAAAGCGATAGGCTTTATCCATTCCCCACATAAAGATATTTCCAAGATTCCGATACAACCTGTTTTTTGCACCGACATTGAGGGCACAGTTATATTGGATAGTAAATATGCTGACGGATTGAAAGATCTGCAAGGATTCTCCCATATCTATTTATTTTATTATTTCAATCAATCACAAAAAACGTGTCTACGTTTAAAGCCATTTCTATCAGATCAGGAACATGGTATCTTCGCTACACGTGCTCAACACCGTCCCAATAAATTAGGGATGAGTCTTGTGCGGTTGGTGAGAATTGAAAATAATATCCTTCATGTCAAAGATCTTGACATATTAGATAACACGCCATTACTTGATATCAAGCCATACATACAAAGGTTTGATTCGAGGAAAAATGCCAAATCAGGCTGGCAAGATGTTGTTTCAAATGATATTGCTTCTGTGCGAGGTTTGAGAGATTTTAAAAAATAGGGGATGAAATGACCAAAAAGGAATTCTTCAAGGCAGTATCTAATAGCGAGTAAATCATAGTTTTTGTTGCTTGACTTTTTTTCTGATATCTGATATATCACATATCAGAAAGATAGAGGATAATTGACTCATGACCATCAAACACGTTCTCAATCTGACTTCCCTTAAGGATCAGGTCTATATGTATCTGAGTGATCAGATGAAAAAGGGTGTTCTCAAGCCTGGTACTGCCATCAATATGGATGAAACAAGCGAACGTCTGGGTGTGAGCAAAACGCCCATGAGGGATGCCCTGATTCGTCTTGAAGTAGAGGGATTTGTAACAATACATCCTCGCCGGGGTGTGGTCGTCAATCCCCTCACTTTACAGGAAATACGGGATTATTATCAGGTCATTGGAGCCCTGGAAAGCACGGCCCTGCTTTCCGGGTCTGCTTCCTTGGAAGATTCTCATGTAGAAAAAATGCGCCGTCTCAACAAGGCTATGATTGAAGCCTTAAAAAAAAGAAATTTCGGCGTTTATTACCAGAAAAATCTGGATTTGCATGATATATATATAAATTCTGCGGGCAACAGAATCATCAAGATGACTGTGGATACATTGAAAAAGCGGCTGTATGATTTTCCACGCCCCAAGGACTATGTCAGAGAGTGGGAGGAAGATTCCATCAAGGAACATCAGGTTTTGATCGATCTGATCGCAGAGGAAAAGTTTCAAGAAGCGGCTGCCTATATCCGTGATGTCCACTGGTCTTTTGAGGTTCAGGAAAAATATCTCCGAAAGTATTACCTTTTTGATGAATAAAATGGAAACCGGGATCATTTTTGACATAAAGCGTTATGCCATACATGACGGGCCCGGCATACGGACGACTGTTTTTTTTAAAGGGTGTCCACTGTCCTGCCAATGGTGCCACAATCCGGAGGGCATCTCTTCCTCTTTTGAGCTGATATTCAGGAATAATCGTTGTGTGGGATGTAAGGAATGCCTGAAAACATGCCAAAAAGGGGCCATTTCATTTATTAACAGTATACCCAAAATCGACAGAACAAAATGTGATCATTGCGGAGAATGTGCAGCCGCATGTCCTTCAGGGGCCATGGAATTGTCCGGGAAAAGTTATACCGTCAAACAACTGCTGTATGAGATAGAAAAAGACAGAGTTTTTTATGAAGAATCCGGAGGAGGAGTAACGTTTTCCGGCGGAGAGCCTCTTTTACAGGCCGATTTTTTACAGGCTGTTTTGGAGGGATGTAAAAAAAAGGGAATCCATACCGCCTTGGATACAAGTGGTTTTGCGCCATATGAAGTGATCAATGCATTAAAAGCAAATGTGGATCTGTTCCTTTATGATCTGAAAATGATCGACGAGAAAAGACATATCCACTATACAGGTGTTTCAAACAAGATCATTCTGGAAAACCTGAAAAAACTTTCCAGGAACGGCAGCAGGATCTTAGTCCGGATTCCATTGATCCCTCAGGTGAACGATACCAAGGATTGTATCCAAAAGATCGCGTCATTTGTCGCAGGGTTTCTGTCTTTAAAGTATGTCAGTCTTTTGCCCTACCATGACATCGCCGCGCAGAAATATGAACGACTGAACAGGCCGTCTGAAATGCCAAACAGCTCATATCTCCCTGAGGAGAAGATCAATTTTATTAAGGATATTTTGGAAGACACAGGTCTTCATGTAACTATAGGAAATTGAGATGAATAAACGCATAAAAAGATTAAGAGATCAGACTGTAGAAACCCAGCCCTGCATTTCTGTCGAAAGGGCCAGGCTCTTGACTGAATTTTATAAAAGCCCTCAGGCGGAGCAGGTGTCAATTCCCGTAAAACGGGCTCTGGGATTTAAACACATTTTTGAAAACAAGGAGATTTGTTTTAATGACGGGGAGCTGATCGTTGGTGAAAGAGGGCCGGCTCCCAAGGCAACGCCCACTTATCCTGAGATAACAGTCCATTCCATGGAAGATTTTGATATATTGGACAGCAGGGAAAAAACTGCATATTCCGTGGATGAGGAGACACGAAAAGTCTATAGAGAAGACATCATCCCTTTTTGGAGGGGCAGATCCATCCGGGACAGGATATTTTCGAATGTATCTAAGGAATGGAAGAATGCCTATGAAGCGGGAATCTTTACAGAGTTCATGGAACAGCGGGCTCCCGGGCATACGGTTCTGGATGAAAAGATCTATCATAAAGGATTCCTGAAATTCAAGCAGGAGATCGCGGAAAGCATAAACGGCCTTGATTTCCTTGAAGATCCTGAGGCCTATGACAAAAGAGAACAGCTCAAAGCCATGGATATCACTGCTTCTGCTTTGATTCGTTTTGCAGAACGTCATGCGGAAAAAGCCAGGGAGCTGGGGCAAAAGGAAAAGGCTCCTGAAAGAAAAGCAGAGTTGAAGAAGATTGCTGAGGTATGTTCCCATGTGCCGGCCAATTCACCGCAGGATTTCTGGGAGGCTCTCCAGTACTACTGGTTTGTTCATTTGGGTGTGATTACTGAGCTCAACGGATGGGATTCTTTTAATCCCGGCAGGTTGGACCAGCACCTTTATCCTTTCTATAAAAAAGGATTGGAAGACGGCTCTTTGACTAAAGAGAAAGCCAGAGAGCTGCTCCAGGCTTTCTGGATCAAATTCAACAACCAACCTGCCCCGCCCAAGGTGGGAGTCACAGCCGAGGAAAGCGGGACCTATACAGACTTTGCCCTTATCAATATTGGTGGGGTCAAACCGGATGGTTCGGATGCGGTCAATGAAGTTTCTTTTCTGCTTTTGGATGTGACAGAGGAGATGCGTATCCTGCAGCCTAGTTCAGCAGTGCAGCTCAGTAAAAAAAACCCGGAAAGTTTTATCAAAAGGGCTTTGAAGGTTGTCAGGACCGGTTTCGGACAGCCGTCTATCTTCAATACCGATATGATAGTTCAGGAACTGGTCAGGCAGGGAAAGTCAGTAGAAGACGCCCGGAACGGTGGTGCAAGCGGCTGTGTGGAAGTGGGAGCCTTTGGCAAGGAAAACTACACACTGACCGGATACTTCAACATGACCAAAATCCTGGAGATCACTCTCTATAACGGCATAGACCCTCAGACCGGCAAAAAGACCGGCCTTGAGACCGGAAATACGGAAAAGTTTTCCACTTTTGAAGAATTGTTCAATGCCTTCCAAAAGCAGATAAACTATTTTGTGGATATAAAGATCGAAGGAAGCAATATTATCGAGCGGCTTTATGCCGAGTATATACCCGCGCCTTTCCTGTCCCTTCTGATCGATGACTGTATCGCAAGCGGCAGGGATTATCATGGAGGTGGACCTAGATATAACACTACATATATCCAGGGAGTGGGAATGGGGACTATTACGGATTCACTGACAGCCATTAAATACCATGTTTTTGATGAAAAAAGCCTCACTATGAAGGAGCTTTTGGAAGTACTCTCGAAAAATTTCGAGGGTCATAAAGCCTGGAGACAGCGGTTCCTGAATAAAACCCCGAAATACGGCAATGATGATGATTATGCGGATGATGTGATGCGCTCTATTTTTGAGGCTTATTATAAGGCAGTTAATGGAAGAAAAAATACTAAGGGCGGATTCTACCGCATAAACCTTCTTCCTACGACCGTCCATATCTATTTTGGAAGGGTCACAGGAGCAACTCCGGATGGGCGATTGGCTTACAAACCTCTTTCCGAAGGCATTTCTCCGGTTCAAGGGGCAGACAGGCTTGGTCCAACTGCTGTGCTCAAATCAGCTGCCAAAATGGATCATGTCCGGACAGGAGGAACGCTGCTCAATCAGAAATTCACCCCCCAGCTGCTCTCTACAGAAGAAGGGATTGCCAATCTGGCCTCCCTCGTCCGTTCCTATTTTAAAATGGACGGACACCATATTCAGTTTAATGTTGTTAGTGCGGAGACTTTGCGCAAAGCTCAGCAGGAACCGGAACTTCATAGCGACCTCATTGTACGCGTGGCAGGTTACAGTGATTATTTCTGTGATCTGAACAAAGACCTGCAGAACGAGATTATTGAACGTACAGAGCACGCCTCTTTCTAGCCTGGGTTATTCATAAAATCTGTCGATACGTTGAAAAAAAGGGTTCGAGGAATCAAGGGGTCAAGGATTCAAGCGAAAGAATAAGAGGTCGAAGCTTAACATCAAGCAAGGCTAAAGGGAAGGAGGGGTGGTGCGGCGAAGGGGCTCCCCATCCGCCCGGAACGTAAGGGGTCCCACGGGGGGATGGGTGAAGTGAGGACGGATGGGGAAGAGCCGTGACAGGACCCGTCCTTCCCCTTCAGACTGATATGATCCTGGAGTTAAGGGGCCGTAGTTATTTCTTGAAGCTTATGACCAATCCAACAATGGCTGCGACAGCTCCTACGGCTGTGCCGATTATCTGCTTGAACCCAAAACCTGCGGCTTCCCCGACTCCGATGGAGTCTGCCAGAAGTGACAGAGCCAATATAATCACTCCGCCCACAAGCACGATAATTCCAAATGTTTTATTCACTTTCATTTTAACACCTCCTTTTTCGGTTAGGGGTCAAAACCCAAAACCGAAGCTGGCCTCAAATGATAATCCTTTTGACCACAGATACTTTGTCATTCTGGCCCCCCATTGATCGATATAAAGGTCCAGAATATCCCGCCCTTTTCCTGGGCTAAGGGTGCTGAGCATTCCGATGATCCGGTAGACAGCCCCTATGCTGATAAACAGATTTGGATCCAAGTGAACGAGCAGCCCTCCGCCTCCGTCCAATCCGGCTCCGATATAAACCGCATTTTTGACAGATCCATTCATTATTGCACCATTCTTGACAAAAAGCCATGGGACGTTGAATCCTATGTTTATATACGGTCGAAAAGGAGATCCTGCGATCAAAAATATTTTTCCATCAATACCGATAGCATTGTAATAGGATTTACTGGTCTTATCCTGAAATATCGTATTATGAGATGTTTTAAGATAAAAAACTTCCCAGAGACTCTTTCGGCGTTTTCTCCCAATGCTGAAACTGAAACCTGTGCCGTCCCCCAGCTTGGGGATATAAAAAACTTTCTCGAAGTTCCCAAGGATCATTTTCCCGTCAAGGTCTCCATGAATGGATAGGTTTATGTATTTGAAACTTAAACAGAAGCCTTCATCGGCCTGTGGGTCTTCATAAGCCCTCAGAGGAATGGTAAGAATCCATGTGAAGATAATAACTGTGGCGATTTGATGGATGGTTTTTCTTTTAACTTTCATATCTGATAATTTAGTCGGAAACGATCAATATCCGCTGAGAATAAGCGTAAGAAAGCAGGTCTGTGTGCTGTTTTATCCGCATAAGAGCAAGATATATATCATAGAGTGATACCATGGTCAATCTTTGCCTTTTTTATCTTGACTTCATATCTCTAATCTTAAAAAATGGGGACATCTATATGACGAAACAATTTTAAATGGGGAATCGCCATGAAAAAATATTTGATCTTTTATCTTTTAATATGTTTTCTTTTTATGACCGTGGGTTGTAACAGATCAATCCCTGTCCGGGAGATCACGGTTGATGAGATCGAAGCGCATATCCGCTTCCTGTCCGATGATCTCCTTGAGGGCCGTGCTGTGGGGAGCAAGGGACTGGCTTTCGCTGCCTTGTACCAGGAAAATATATTCCGCAGCCTTGGGCTCGAGCCTGCCTTTGGCAGCAGTTACCGGCAGCCGTTCCTTCTGAAGGGCAGCCTTCCTGATAAAAATGCCAGTCTGGAGGTTTTTTCCTCAAATGAGTCCTTTCCCTTAAAGATTCATGAGGATTTTGTGGTTGGTTCTCAGCGGGAAGATTCGCCGGCCGGAGTGGAGGGAGAGCTTGTTTATTGCGGTTTTCTGATCCAGGCTCCTGAGAGAAACTGGGATGATATCAAAAACGAGGATCTCAAGGGAAAAGTCCTTTTGGTAGAGGTCAATGAACCCGGCAACTATCCAGGAGGGAATTTTGACGGTGAGGATATGACCTATTATGGTCGTTGGACCTATAAATTCGAAAAGGCTTCTGAACTGGGAGCAACTGGCATTCTGATCATCCACAACACCAAGGGTGCGGCCTACGGCTGGGATGTGGTTCGAAATTCCTGGAGCGGAGAAACTTTTTTCCTCCCGGATGTCAAAAACCAACTGTTTTTTCAAGGTTGGATCCACGGAGACGCTGCAGAAAAGATTATGGCATCCGCCGGATTGAGTAGAAAGACGCTTGCTGTACAGGCGGAAAAAGAGGATTTCAGGCCTGTTTCCCTGGGGAAAAGCATCCGGGTGCGTCAGAAATCTTCTTTTCGCACTGTGGAAACCGAGAATGTTGTAGCTATTCTACGCGGGACACATAAAAAGCATAAAAACAGTTATGTTATCCTGTCTGCACATTATGACCATCTTGGAAAAGATCCTGCCCTGGATGGGGACCAGATATACAATGGGGCGGTCGATAATTGTTCTGCTTCCGCATCTGTACTGACTCTTGCCCGATATTATTCCCGGATGGCTGAAGAATTGAAGGTCGATCTTGTTTTTGCGGCGGTAACGGCTGAGGAAGAAGGCCTTCTCGGATCCGATTATTTTGCCCGCCATCTTCCCTTTGATAAAAGTCAGGTGCTTGCTAATCTGAATTTCGAGATGACAGGAGTCTGGGGTGAAACCAAAGATGTCTATGGGATCGGAGCAAAACACTCTGATCTGGATAATTTTTGTGGGGAGGCGGCCAAAGAACTCGGCCTGGAATATATTCCTGAGAGGGATGGAAACCTAGGCTATTTTTTCCGTTCAGACCAGTTGAGTTTTGCCCGTGCTGGGATTCCAGCGGTCTGGCTTCATGAAGGAATCACATCCAGAGGAGATGATCCGGATGCGATCAAAAGGAAACACTTAGAATACAGAAAACTGAAATACCACAAAGTTGCAGATGAAATCGAATCGGATTGGGACTTGAATGGAACTTTGCAGATAATTCGTTGGGCAAGGGAGATCATTTCTCTTTTGTCAGAAGCAAAAGATTTCCCGAAGTTCAAATCGACCAGTTCTTTTCACCGCTAATCCTTAATATCCTTTAAATAATTCAAGTTTTTTTCTTACTTCCAGTGTGTATTTGTGCTAGAATAACTCATCATGGAAAGGAAAAACCTCCTTAAATGGTCTCACTTCTCGGATATCCTCAAACCCAATCATGTTGTTTTTCGCCTCAAAGCAAAGGATAAACTTCAGGCACTTGACGAACTTTTGGATGTTCTTGTTGCCCAAAAAATAATTAAAAATAAAAAGCCGATACTTACACGGATCATTGACCGTGAACGCCTTGAAACAACAGCAATCGGAGACGGCGTTGCCCTTCCTCACGCCCGTGTCAATACAGGGGGGGACATTACGGTCGTAGTAGGTAAGTCCGAAGAGGGAATTGATTTTAATGCAGTAGACGGAAATAAAGTCTATATCATCATACTGATTATCTGGAATCCTTCTATTCCCGGTCTTTTTAATCATCTTTTTGCCGGCCTGGCTAAGTATCTACGGAGGCATGATTTCCGGGAAAAGCTGCGCAATGCGAGAAACAATTCAGAATTATACAATAGTCTCTCAGAGATCGAGCTCCACATTCCTCAAATCGATGATCAGGTTATCAGCCGGGCCAGTCTGATCTGGCGGCTCCAGGAGATAGAAAGAAATAAAAAAAAGGCAGATAGCAAGAAGAAAGCGGAACTGACAACAGAAGGGGATTATATACGGGAAGAGCTGGATGCCGCTCTACTGGACAGGTTTGATAGATTGATGGCCCGTTACGGATTTGCGGTGGCCGAAGTGGAGGACGGGGCCTGCCAGGGATGTTTTATCAATGTGGCGACCGGTATGAGTTCAGCTATTGAAGGAAGCAACGACATTTATGTATGTGAGAACTGTGGTAAATTTCTTGTAGCTTCCCAAAAAAAGCCCATTAAAACCTGACTCTTATTCAGGCCTGATCATATCCTTAACAAGATTGACCGGCTCCAGAACCCTGTGAACAGGAAAGGTCTTTGGGGTGCGGCTCCACTGGGATACCAGATATTTGTCAAAATAGTTCCATACGAGAAGTCCATCATCACTTTCCGCTTCCATAAGATAGGCAACAACTTTGCCCAGAGCCTGTCCGGTGCCCACAAACAGGGTTCCCGCAGGAAATTCCCTGGTCTCAGTCGTATACTCCCCTTTGACCGAATTCATACGGTGGCCCTGGTAAAGCCGGGCTGCTCCTTTGATCTCCTTCACACGGAAGGTTTCCACTTCTAATGACACCGGTTCGAGGAGTTGTTCGACAACAATGCCGTGCTGGATGAGTTTGTCGGTGATGTTTTTATCCACAGCCGGAAAAAGATATCCAAAGGGGAGACGTGTGGATTTTTTAGAAAAATAGTCAGCGTAGTAGGGAAGAGTATAGGTCTTTTTTTTGTCTGTTCTTTTAACTCTGGGAAAGCGCCTTTCCCCCTGTTCGACTTCCATCTCCCAGCCGATGATCGTTACGGGATCCTTTAAGGGGCGGACGTCATACTCTAGTATAAACGTATCAGTTTCGTGAGGGGCAAGACCGGATCGTATCAAGGCCCGGTCAGCTTCTTTGATAAGATGTTTGATCTCATCTTTATGGACAGAGCAGTAGTCCAGGATGCTGGCAAGGAAATTGTAGCATCCGAGAACACGTGTTTTGTAATCCGCATGAGCGTAGTTTTCATTGAGGATTGCGAGCCGGTTCCGTAATCCGATGTAGTTCGTCAGATAGCGCGGCTGAGGGCCGGCAGGACTCCAACCTTTTTCAGGATTCTTGAAATCCATAAAATTGCCGTAGGGTATTGACAGTGTGCCGTATGTGTCCCTCAAGTTTTTCTGGATGGCAGGCATCATTTTTTCATGCATATATGAGATAATGGATGGGTCTCCGTTGGGGTTAAGAGGCCAGGCATAAGTGACCGGTTCTATATGATAGGATCCGTTGGTCGTGTGGCAGTCTACGAGCAGGACCGGGTCCCAGCGGTTGAGCACGTTGCGGACAAGCCCCTGAACTTCAGGGCTTTCAAGCTTCATTCCGTCCCTGTTCAGATCCAGGTTCTGGCCGTTGTAACGGATCCCAACGCCTTTTTCCGGACCGTCCTGATTGCGCCGGTTCTGAATGCTGATCTTTTCATTGCCGTCTGCATTAAATATGGGTGCGATAAGGATGACCAGATTATCAAGATAGGGATATGTCTTTGCGGTCAGTATGTCACGGAGAAGCATCAAAGACGCTTCTTTGCCCTCTACCTCACCGGCATGGATATTGGCCTGTATATAAACAACAGCTCTTGAGTCGTAGATCAAAGCCTTGGGTGATGGGGGAGGAGGATTACCGATGACAAGCAGGGGGATTTTCCGGCCTTCCGGGCTTGTACACAGTGTTTCGACTCTCATAAGATTATTTTTTTTCTGTAGAGTTCGAATGAAGACCATCACATCTTCATACATGGATGTGGCTGTAAAATCGCTGGATTCTGCCACTGTTAAAAGCTTTTTACCGGCAGAGATGTCCGAAGTAATAAAAACCAAGATCAACACAGTAAAAAGACACAGAAATTTCAAAACTTTTTGTTTTTTCATAGTGAATGCCATCCTTTCCATTCTGGATAAAATTTAAATTAACAAAAAAGTTTAAAGCAATTATCAGAAGTAGTCAAATATCCTGCTTTATTCATAAAAATTTGCGATACGTTTAAACATTAACACAATCATCTAAAAATTTATTTTATATATCGCAACTTTTTACCCTCCGGGCGAGCCGATCTCACCGCAGTGGCTTCGTCGTATTCCGTTCGCAGTATATAAATACAGCTTCACAAACCACTCCTCGCAGCTACGGCAACCTCGACCCGTGAATAA
>CBDVEQ010000012.1:0-23981 GCA_965373045.1 uncultured bacterium
CTTTTCCTGATCTTGTTTTATTTCCCTCAATTTTATTGTTATTAAATATAATTTGTTAACAGCAATATTTATGCCATGTGGATTTTGGCCTGATTTTCTTGCATATCTGCAAAATTCGTTTACATAAGTGTAAACAATTCTTAGTGCGGGATAGACTTCAGCAGGAATTCAGTATGAATAGATCAGATCAAATCATTTTGTCGAGGGCAGTCAGCTTCTGGGTGAGGCGTTTGGCTGAGATAGGAAAAGGAGTTTTGAGCTCCGGAGCAAAAAGAGAAACTCTGAATTCCTGGATCATCCAGTAAAACTCCCGTATGGCGGCCTTTTTTTCTATGGAGGTTTCGGGAGATATGCTTTCCCCCAGTTTTTTCACTCTGTCATAAAAGTGTTCGACCTGAGCGGCTTTCTGCCGGTCCTTTTCAGGATTGTTCCGGCCCCGCTCCACCCGCATCTTCATAGCTTCTAGATAGCGGGGGAGGTGCTTCAGTCTGTCCAGGCTGTATTTTTCCGGGAAGTTTTTTGGGATTAGAATATCGAGGTCTTTCCGCACCTGGTTGCAGAGAGCCGAAACCGCCCTGCCGGACTTGCTGATTTTTTCTGCTTCCACAAGAGCTGCGCGTGTCCTCCTGTGGGCATCCAGGATCTTGAGCACTGTTTCACGCAGGATATGGCCCTTTTCAAAAAGAGCAGATCCTAGGGTATCCGCGTAGGCCAGATATACCTCTCTGCTGCGCAGGTTTTTCTGGAATATCTCCTTTTTGAGGTTTTTATACATCCCTTTTTCAAACGCTGTCTTTCCCCCGAAAAAAAGCGTCTGTGTTTCGTACTCTCCGGGGAGCTTGAGGTATCCACCGGCAAAATCCAGGTCTTTGGCGTATTTTTTGAGCAAAAGCGTCTGGACTCCCAGTCTATGTGAGTTCAGTGCGTCTTCCTGTCTGTGGAAAAGCCGTACATTCACGCCCTCTTCGTCAGGTTCCAGTCCGGGGTAGGCGTCTGCCAGCACTCCGACCGGGATGTGCTCCGGCAGGGGCCCAAAGTCCCAACTCTTAAGACCGGTACGCTCCCATTTATTCCGGGTCTTGATCCATGCGTCCGAATCTTTGGAAACAGAGACTTCTCTCCCGGTCCTGACCAGTTCTCCCAGATCTCGACCCGCTTTTAGTTCCTTCCCCTTGGAATCCGTAAGAGCCAGCCGCATCTTCAGGTGTTTCGGGATCTCCACCTGCGCCCACTCCGATGCCGGGATTTTCACCTGAAACCGTTTCCGGATAAAATCAGTCAGAGCGTTGGGAAGGGCTCTGTCGGATCGTTTGATCTCTTCCGCAATGATATCCGCTTTTTCAGCAGCAGGTACAAGCTGTTTTCTGTAACGTTTAGGAAGCCCCTTGATCATGGCTGTGATCCTTTCCTTGAAAAGACCGGGAACACTCCAGTCCAGGGATTCCTCCGGGACATTTGAGATCAAGCGGGCCGGGATCTTTAAAGTAACTCCGTCCTTTTCCTCTCCGGGGGCGAATGTGTAGGAGGCCTCGACCTGCATGTCTCCTATATTGATCTCATCCGGAAAAAGTGCCAGTTCCTCTTCCCCGGGTAAAGAGCGGATGAGCTGCTTTTCCGCAAGTTTCAGGAAATCGTCGCCACCACTCAGCTTGATCTTGCGTTCCAGACTGCGGGTGTCGGATATCCCTTCCAGGCGGGTGGAATAAAAGTCTGCAATAACCTCCTCGCTGACCAGGATGTCCCGCCGCCTCAGTTTGTTTTCCATAATGGACAGTTTTTTGAACAGGTTCCGGTTGTGATCGATAAATTTCATGGGATTTTGGGTTTGGCCTTCCACAAGTGCGGATCGGATGAAAATCCTGTGGGCGTGCTTGGGATTGATGGGGTGGTAGGATACGCGGCGTCCGGATACGATCTCCAACCCATAGAGAGTCACCTGCTCGTCGGCAACGACTTCTCCCCGCTTTTTATCCCAGCGCGGATTTGAATGGCTGTACTTATTAAGGCCTTTTCCCAGAGATTCAAGCCATTTGACGTCGATCTTTGCCGTTGTTCTTGCGAACAACCGGGATGTTAAAACCATTTCTGCGGCCACGATCCAGGGCGAAGTTTTATTAAAAAGCGTGGAACCGGGGAAGATCATGACTTCCCTGTCTTTGGGCGCAGTGTAGATCTTGTTTTGTTTGTTGACCGCTATATTGGACAGATACCCGCTCAGTATGGAGCGGTGGATACCGGCATAAAGGTTCTTTGACTTTTTCTTCGCTGCTTCACTGCCGACGGAAATACGGAGTTCTGTCATGATCATCATGATCTGCTCATGGATATAGGCCCATTCTCTCATCCGTGGGAAAGAGAGAAAATGCTCCTTACAGAATCTCCTTTTTTTGCTCTGTGAGGTGAGCTTTTCCCATTTACTGTTATATTTGTTCCAGATGTTGAGCAGGGTGATAAAATCTGAGTCCGGATCCTTAAAGGGAGCATGCATCTGGTCGGCCTGGGATTCCTTTTCCGGCGGCCTTTCCCTGGGATCCCGGGTGCTGAGCGCGGATGCAATGATCGCAACTTCATGGATACAGCCTTCATTGCGGGCCTCGATCAACATGCGAGAGATGCGCGGGTCCAGGGGCATCCTGGCCATCAACCGTCCCTTGGAGGTAAGCTTGTAGTCCTGTCCTTTCCGTTCGAGAGCACCAAGTTCGAGAAGAGTGTCGTAGCCGTCTTTGATATGTTTGGGAAGAGGTCTGTCCAAAAAAGGGAAAAAGGCTGGATGGCCCAACTGCATGGCGGTCATGCGCAGGATTACTTCGGCCAGATTGGAGCGCAGGATCTCAGGTATAGTGAAACGGGTGCGGGAGGAAAAGTCATCCCCGGAGTAGAGCCGGATGCAGTAACCTGCCTTTAAACGGCCGCAGCGGCCTTTTCTCTGGTCGGCGCTGGCCTGGGAGATAGGGCTGATGGGTAGACTGTTGATACGCGTTCCGGCCAGGTAGCGGGATATGCGGGCCAGGCCCGTGTCAATAACATATTTTATGCCGGGGATGGTCAGAGAAGTTTCCGCGACATTGGTGGCTACCACGATTTTGGGCCCTTTGACCGAATAAACTCGCCCCTGCCGGGTGCCGGGAAGCCTGGCAAAGAGGGGGAGGACAGTGACTGCCGGGTATTTACGGCCCTCCAGCTTTCGGCATGTTTCCAGGATATCCTGCTCCGTCGGCATGAAGATGAGGATGTCCCCCGGAGGTTTTTGAAGCCTCAGTGAATGAACGGCTTTGACTGCTTCTGTGACGTAATCCTGGTCTTCAGCCTTCTCAGTTCCAAAGCCCGGGGAGCAATATTCCACTTCGACCGGATACAGCTTGCCGCCTGCTTCGATTACAGGGGCGCTGTTAAAAGCCCTGGAGAATTTCTCTGTGTCCAGCGTGGCAGATGTAATAATGAGCTTCAATTCAGGGCGTGAGACAAGCAAGGACCGGGCGATTCCGAGCAGGAAATCTATGTTAAGGCTGCGTTCGTGGGCTTCGTCGATGATCAGGGTGTCGTATTCATAAAGCAGTGGGTCGGCCTGGGTTTCTGCTAGGAGCATGCCATCAGTAAGGATCTTGATATAGGCGCTGTGAGGAGTTCTGTCCTTAAAGCGGATCTTGTACCCGACTGAGCGGCCGAGGTTTTCTCCCATCTCCTCAGCTATACGTTTGGCGATCGTAGTGGCTGCTATCCTGCGGGGCTGGGTGCATGCGATCTGACCGTATATCCCAAGGCCAGCCATGATGCACATTTTGGGGATCTGGGTGCTCTTTCCGCATCCGGTTTCACCGGAGATGATGATAACCTGGTTTTCTTTGATGGCGCGGATGATCTCCCGGCTTTTAGAGGTGATAGGAAGCTCTTCAGGAAAACTGACTGCAGGTTTGTTCCGAAGGCGGGCCTGGCGCTTGTAAACAGAATCCTGGAGGCGTTTTTCCAATGCGGTGAACTGATGTTGAAGCTTTTTCAGGCTGACTCCTCCCCGGTTCATCCGGTTAAGCTCCTGCAGCTGCTTCCGGACAATAGACTGGTCTTTCAGCATAGCCCGGGGCATGAGAGACCGGATGTTATTTTGGAGTCTGGTTTGTATCATCACCTCGTTTTTCTCGTTCATCTCGTACTCTTGTCATTCCCGTGTAAACGGGAATCCAGCTCTTTGAGTTCATTAAGTTAAATTTTATAAAAATAACCCAAAGAACACAACGAACTCATAGAACCCACTAAACTCTTATCTCTTTTCTTTTCACTCGAACCTTTGACCCGTGAATAATCCAGGATTTTATTTGAATTAAGATCTGATTTCAGATAAATTTAATGAAGTAGTTAAAGGAGTGAATAATAATGAAAAATAAGTCTCTGGCTTCAAAACGTGTCATACAGATCCCAAAATCCGCGATCCATGAAATGACCCGGTTGTCTAAAGAGGTGGAGGATGTATCCTTCCTCTCCTGGGCCAAACCCACATCGGGCGCCCCTCCTCATATCGGGGAAGCGGCGATCGACGCTATAAAAAAGGGTTTGGTTGACGGCTACTCAGTTAGCCTCGGGCTTCCGGAACTGCGTCAGGAGATCGTGAAAAAGCTGGCCAGGGACAACGGCATTGAAGCCCATCCCTCCCAGATCATCGTCACGGTAGGCGCTATTGAAGGGATCGCCGCGGCGATCCTGGCGGTCATCGATCCCGGTGATGAGGTCATTTTGCCCTCGCCGACCTATTCTACCCATGTCAATCAGATACAGCTCGCGTCCGGTCGGCCGGTTTTTGTTTCCACGATCGAGGAGGAAGGATTTATCCTGGATATCGAAGGGATCCGGAAAGCAGTCACGTCAAAAACAAAAGCGATTATATACTGCTCCCCAAGCAATCCCACAGGCGCTGTCTTCAGCGAACAGCAGCTCCGGCAGCTTGCAGAGATCGCACTGGAACACGATCTGATCGTCATCACAGATGAAGCTTACGAGTACTTCACCTTTGATGGGCATAAACATTTCAGCATGGCCTGCATTCCAGAGATGAAAAAGAATGTTGTGAGCTGTTTTACGTTCACCAAAACATATGCAATGACTGGCTGGAGAATAGGTTACCTCCATGCAGACGAGGATTTGATTCCCCAGATCAACAAGGTACACATTCCCTTTTCAATCTGTGTGCCTGTTGTTTCCCAATATGCGGCCCTGGCTGCCCTGAGAGAGTCACAGGACTGCGTTAAGGATTTCCGGCAGAAATATTTCTCTGCCCGGAATCTGATGTGCGAGCGTCTGGACCATCTTGACTCGGTGTTCGAATATCAAAGACCTGGTGGTTCCTATCTGATGTTCCCCAGGATCCGGTTGGACGAAGGCAAAAATTCCCAGGCATTCTGTGTGGATCTGTTGAGGAAGGCACGGGTCTCCACCACGCCCGGTGTGGATTTCGGCCCGACCGGTGAGCAGCACCTGAGACTGTCCTTTTGCGTTGAGGACGATATGATCAATACCGCATTTGACAGAATGGAGAAATATTTCAGTTCGTAACAGGCTGCTGAGGCTTTACTAATCAGGTTAAAAAGCCCATACTTGTAATCCCGAACGAGATTGGTGAATATACTTGCCATTGATATTTCTTCACTATATAATGTAGCCTTTGCAATGGATAAAAAAGCAAATATTGACTGAAAATGGGTGAGAAAATCCATGGAAAAGGAAACAATTAAAAGTATTGTAGAAAACCATGAAGGGAATAAGGGAGGACTTATTTCCATCCTAGAGGATATTCAGAAAAAATATGGTTACCTCTCTGAAGATTCCCTGCGGACCGTCTCTAAGGAGACCGGTTCATCCCTTGTTGATATTTATGGGATCGCCACCTTTTATGGATCTTTCAGTCTGAAACCCCGGGGCAAGCATCTTGTCTCTGCTTGCCTTGGAACAGCCTGCCATGTAAGGGGAGGACCGAGAATTGCTGCGGAATTCGAAAACGTTCTTGGGATCTGCGCAGGAGAAACCACAAAAAATAAGGAGTTTTCCCTAGAGACGGTAAACTGTCTTGGCGCCTGTGCCCTAGGACCTATAGTTGTGGTTGACGGGCATTATTTTTCCAAAGTAAAAATCTCCGATGTCAAACGGATAATAAAGAAAACCAAAGCCGGATTGGATAAAGTAAGTGGAGATAAAGATGACAATGTGGTCCCGATTGAAGTAAGCTGCTCCCACTGCAACCACAGTTTCATGGATCACCAGTGCCATATTGACGGGCATCCTTCCATCCGGGTCACTGTATCATTCGGCCAAAGACACGGTTGGCTAAGGCTGTCGTCTCTATACGGCAGCTTTGCCGTTGAGTCTGAGTATGAGATCCCAATGGATATGGAGATAAATTTTTTCTGTCCCCATTGTCATTCCGAATTGAACAGTCCCTCGCCATGTGTGCTTTGCGGCGCCTCTATGGTGCCGATGATCGTTCGCAGCGGTGGTATGGTGCAGATCTGTTCACGCCGCGGATGCAAAGGTCATATGCTTGACCTGGATGGAGTTAATTTCTGATTTATAGATAAGCTAAAACCATTTGATCAGAAAAGGATGATGTGATGCATGCAGAAAAGTTAACATCGATCGATGATTTTAAGTCATTCCATAAAATTCTTATGAGCAGCAGGGATCTCAAGATCCCGACGATTATCATTCCAGCAGGAACATGCGGACAGGCAAGCGGCGCAAATGAACTTATCCGTTCAGCAAAGCGGGAGTTGCTGGCAAAAAATCTTGTAGGCAAGATCAATCTGCGAGTAACCGGTTGTCATGGCTTTTGCGAAATGGAGCCTTCTGTGCTTATCCTTCCTGACCGGACCTTCTATCCCAGGCTTTCATCAAAGGATATGGCCCGGATCGTTGGCGCTGTGGCTGAGGGAAAAGTTCTTGAGGACCTGCTTTATGAGGATCCCACGACCAAAAAAAGTCTGCGAAAGCAGGAAGATATCCCTTTCTTCAATATGCAGACACGGACTATTATGTCCAGGAATGAGCAGGTCGATCCTATTCGCATTTATAACTACATCGAAAATGAGGGATATTTATCTCTAGTTAAAGCCCTTGAACGGAACGATCCGAAATGGGTTGTTGACGAGGTCATAGATTCAGGACTGCGCGGGAGGGGAGGCGCCGGTTTTCCCACGGGTCTTAAATGGAAGTTCCTGGCAAAAAGTTCCAATGGAAGCGGGAAATATATTGTCTGCAACGCAGATGAAGGAGATCCCGGAGCCTATATGGATCGATGCATACTTGAAGGAAATCCCCACAGCATCATCGAGGGCATGCTTATCGGGGCATTCGGGACAGGGGCGAACGAGGGTGTGATATATGTGCGCGCCGAATATCCTCTTGCAATCAAGCATTTTATCATCGCTCTCCGGCAGGCGCGGGAGCTGGGCCTCTTGGGAAAGGATATTCTGGGGACAGGTTTTGATTTCGACCTGGAAATTGTTAAAGGTGCAGGGGCCTTTGTGTGCGGAGAAGAAACCGCGTTGATCAGATCCATCGAGGGGAAGATGGGAGAACCTCGTCAGAGACCTCCTTTCCCTGTTGAAAAGGGAATAAACAATAAACCCACAAACATCAATAATGTGGAAACATGGGTCAATATTCCAATCATATTTAAATCCGGTGCGAAGGAATTCTTGAAGATAGGCACAAAGAACAATTCAGGAACAAAGATATTCAGCCTGGTCGGAAAGATCAAGAATACTGGTCTTGTTGAGGTTCCCATGGGAATTACCTTCCAGGATATAATCTTCAATATCGGCGAAGGATCTTCCAGCCGCTCAAAGATAAGAGCGGTTCAAACAGGGGGTCCCTCAGGGGGTTGTATTCCTGTTCGCAAATTCAATCTGCCAATCGACTATGACAGCCTGATGGAGGCAGGATCTATTATGGGTTCGGGTGGAATGATTGTCATGGATGAAAACACATGTATGGTAGACGTTGCAAAGTACTTTATGAGTTTTCTGAAAGATGAGTCCTGTGGGAAATGCTTCACCTGCCGGAAAGGAACGCAGCGTATGTGGGAAATCCTTGACGACATCACAAAGGGAGCCGGAACACCGGAGCATCTGGATCTTCTTGAAGAACTTGCCTGTGTTGTTAAGGACACGTCGATGTGTGGACTGGGACAGACAGCCGCGAACCCCATACTATCAACTCTTCAATATTTTCGTGAAGAGTATCTGGAGCACATTCTCCACAAACGCTGTTCTGCCGGAGTATGCAAAGAACTCGTAGGGGCGCCCTGCGAAGCGGCATGCCCTCTTGGAACCGAAGCATGGCGTTACGTAGCCAACATAGCTTCTGGTGACTATGAAGAGGCCTATAAAGTAATTCGAAAAGCAAATCCATTCCCTTCCGTCTGCGCAAGAGTATGCAGCCATCCCTGTGAGGAAAAATGCCGAACAGGTACGACAGGGGGAGAGCCGGTGGCAATTCGCGCATTGAAGCGATTTATAACTGATCGCATTGATCCTTCTGTTTTCAAACCCTCAAGAATCCAAAACAGTGAAAACAATGCAACCAGAATCGCGGTAATCGGAGCCGGTCCAAGTGGACTGACGGCTGCGCATTACCTCTCCTTGAAGGATTACAAAGTTACAGTTTACGACAAGGACGACCGTCCTGGAGGCATGTTAAATTGTGCAATACCAGCTTACAGAATACCAAGGGATACTCTTATAAAAGAAATTGAGTCAATCATCGATGATAATATTTCACTAAAGTGCAGTGTTGAATTTGGTGTCGACATCAATCTTGACGACCTTTATAAGGAGGGATTCAAAGCCATATATTTAGCGATGGGAGCGCACAAAAGCAAACTTCTTAACATTGAAGGCGAAGATCTTGACGGTGTATATCCTGCTCTGGAATTCCTCAAGGCTTTTAACCTCCGCGGAGAAAAGCTGGCCAAACGAAGGGTCGGAGTGATAGGTGGAGGGGATTCGGCCATTGATGCCGCCAGAGTTGCCCTGCGCCAGGAGGAGGTCGAGAGTGTCTCCATCCTTTACAGACGTACCCGGGAGGAGATGCCTGCTCTGCAACACGAGATCGACGCAGCTATTGAAGAAGGCGCGAAGCTCATCACACTTACATCACCTGTCAGGATATACAAGGAAAACGGTATTCTGGCAGGCATCGAGTGTATACAGAACAAACTGGGAGATGTGGACTCCAAAGGCAGAAGAAGCCCCGTTCCTATACCAGGCAGTGAGTACGCCATACCTCTTGATACTCTTATTGTTACGATTGGGGATGTTCCGGATGTTGATTACATATCTTCCATGGGAGTAAAAGTAAATAAGTGGGGTATGCTGGTTGTAGACAAGGAGACTATGCAAAGCAATATTGAGGGTGTGTTCGCGGGAGGCGATGTAGTAACCGGACCCAACACAGTCATCGCCGCAATTGCAGATGGGAAAAAAGCTGCTGTAATGATTGACCGTTACCTTCACAACCAGGATTTATGGCAGAAACCGGAAGTAAAACTGCCTGATGTTTACATATCCCCAGTGGAAATGGACGATTCAGAAACATCTCTTGCTGACAGAGTTAAATTGCCCACTATTTCAATGTCCGAGAGGAGACAGAGTCTGGAAGAGGTGGAACAGACCCTTTCCGAAGAACGGGCAATGTATGAAGCACGGCGCTGTATGCGGTGCGATCTTGAATTTACCAGTCACTTAAATGAAAAAGAGAAAACAGCAGAAGCTGGAGGGCAATCAACATGATCACACTGACTATTAACGGGTTGGATGTTTCGGTTGAGAAAGGGACTACACTGCTGGAAGCGGCGCAATTTCTTGGCTTTCCTATACCGACTTTGTGCCACATGGAAGGACTCAGCCCTTACGGAGCCTGTCGCCTGTGTGTGGTGGAGATAGGGGAGGAACCGGGATCCAAGCTGGTATCGTCATGCACCTATCTGGCTGAAGAGGGGCTGAGGGTGAGGACTGCCTCCGAGCGAGTCGTGAAGGCGCGAAAAATGATCATCGAACTGCTCCTGGCTACTGCTCCGCAATCAAAAACCATTCAGGATCTTGCCTCTAAATTTGGCGTAAGACAACAGAGATTTAAACAGGAATATGAGGACTGTATCCTGTGCGGGCGATGTGTCCGCATGTGTAAAGAGCAGATGATGGCAAAGGCTATAGGTTTTCGGGGAAGGGGAGAGAACCGGAGTATCGGCACGCCTTTTGATATTCCCGCGGATGTATGCCGTCTTTGCGGAGGATGTATGTATGTATGTCCGGTTTGCGAATTAAGATGTACATACAATGAGCCTGAAAAGGCAATCTGTGGTGGATGTGCAAATCTCAGCCCACCCTGTCTGGAGAAAGAAGTATTCGACGATATGATGTGCTACATGGATCCCTGTGTAGCCTGCGAGATTATAAATGATAAAGAAAGGAGCTTAAAACCATGACACTCTCAAAAATAAACGCAACAGCTGCCACTCTGACCAAAAACAGAACTGAGGATTCTGTCGTACCGATCTCAGGCATGTGCGTAACATGTGTGGACGGTTGTATCGGCATGTGCGAGATCGGGAAATCGGCCTATCGCGGGCATGAAGTGATTTATCCTCAACCGTTCGGCGTCATTACTACTGCTGCAGAAAAGGTCTATCCTGTTGATTATTCGCATTTTAACATTATGGGAACTGCTGTGGGCGCTTTCGGTATAAAGGCTGACAGCGACAAGGCTGTCTTTCCGGCTGTAGATCTCGAAGTCGTTTTTGGCCATGATCAGAATATTAAGTTCCGGCTTCCCTGGGTAATTCCCGGAATTGGATCCACCAATATAGCTAAAAACAACTGGGAAGGATTGGCCATCGGTTCTGCTATGGCCGGGACAGGACTCACTATTGGTGAGAATGTTGTAGGGATGGATCCTGAATCGGTCATCAAGGACGGTCGCGTGGTTGATACCGTTGATTTGAAGCGTAGGATAAAACTCTATATGGATCATCAGCGTGACGGATATGGGGCTATTATTGTCCAGGCCAATATAGAGGATACCCGGCTTCTTGTGCAGGAATATGCCATTGAAAAGCTCGGGATTGAATGTGTGGAACTCAAGTGGGGGCAGGGTGCAAAGGATATCGGGGGAGAGGTCAAGATAAAGGATCTGAAAAAAGCCCAGCTTCTCTATAAGCGGGGTTACATAGTCATTCCGGATCCTATGGATCCGAATGTCATTAAGGCGTTTGAGCGGGGTTCCTTTAAGGAATTCGAACGGCATTCACGTGTCGGAATGGTTACCGAGGAATCATTTGCCAAGCGAGTGGAAGAACTGCGGAAGGCTGGCGCAAAGTATATCTTCCTCAAAACCGGCGCTTACCGCCCTGCCGATCTCGCAAGAGCTGTCAAGTTTGCATCTAAATACAAGATCGACCTTCTGACCGTGGACGGAGCAGGGGGCGGCACGGGCATGAGCCCATGGCGGATGATGAATGAATGGGGCGTTCCGCCTGTTGAGCTTCATACTCTACTTTACCAGTATGCCAAGCTTCTTGCAGACAGGGGAGAATATGTTCCCCCGCTTGCTGTAGCCGGTGGATTTACTTTTGAGGATCAGATCTTTAAGGGGCTTGCTCTTGGGGCGCCGTTCGTCAAGCTGATTGGAATGGCCCGGGCGCCGATAGCAGCGGCTATGGTCGGAAAAACAATCGGACGTACGATCGAGGAGAACCAGATCCCAGTTTATATCGAGCGTTTTGGTAACTCGAAGGATGAGATCTTTGTCACGGCAAGCTCTTTGCGACAGGAACTGGGAGATAAAGAATTTGATCAGATTCCGACAGGCGCGCTTGGGTTGTATACATATTATGAACGACTGGCCCAGGGTTTACGCCAGCTCATGGCCGGGAGCAGGAAATTTGCTCTGGAACATATCTCACGCAGCGACCTTGCCTCTCTGACAGCAAAAGTAGCAGAGATTAGCGGTATTCCCCTTGTGATGGATATTGACAATTCCGAGGTCGAGCAGATCCTGAATGGGAAATAGTAATACCGTACTGAAGCTGTTATGAAAGTCTTACGCTTTCATTTTTTTATCCAGGTTTTCATCTTTCTGTCATTAACAGTTTTTGGAGTTCAGGCTAACAAGTCCGAGGCTCTTCTTGGGATCTGGGATGTCGAGACAGAGAGTGGCGCTTACAGGTTTGAATTTAAATTTGTACTTCAAGACGGCGATCTTGTCGGCTTTTACATAGGGAATTCGGGAGAGGCAATAATGGAAGATCTCTCCTTTGAGGACAACAAATTATATTTTTATGTGATAGTAGATGCGACCGGCAGGGGTCTGATCTTAGATTTTGAGGCCACGGTCAACGGCAGTAATCTTGAGGGAATGATATCACTTGAGTACGGCGATGCCTATATAGTAGGTAAGAAGAGAGAGTAAACAAGGTAATCAAAAAGTATTGACATGATCATCATTATTTGATTGAATGACATTGTCAATTGAATTAATCGACTAATTTGATGCCATGAAACTATCAACACGCGGAGAATACGCAACTCGCGCCATTCTGGAGCTGTCCTTGAACTACGGAAAAGGACTTCTCCATATTCGTGATGTTTCTGAGGCGCAAAACATCCCTTCACGCTTTCTGGAACAGATCCTTCTTCTTTTAAAAAGAAACGGATACCTCAGAAGCAAGAAAGGGCCTAATGGCGGATATTACCTTGCTAAACCGCCGGAAAAGATCAATGTGGCTGAAGTGATCCGGGTTATGGATGGCCCTCTGGCTCCCATTGACTGTGTGAGTGTAACAGCATATGAATCTTGTCCAATGGAGGACAAATGCAGCCTGAAATTCCTGTGGAGGGAAGTCAGGGATGCGATCGCAGATATCCTGGAAAAAACCAACTTCAGGGATTTGGCTGAGAGGTCTATCAATATGAAAAAAAATGAAAAATTCTATTAATGATAAAAAATTTGCTCTTATAGTTTACAATATCAATCGACTATATCGTCTTAAGGAAGTATCATGAGTATTCCGGAATTATCTATTCTTATAATTATCCTTGCCTTTTTATGTGAGTATATCGATGCTTCTCTGGGGATGGGCTATGGGACAACGCTGACGCCTGTGCTACTGATCATGGGATACAGCCCCCTGCAGGTTGTTCCTTGTATCCTTCTCTCAGAGCTTATTTCGGGATTGAGCGCTGCTTTTTTTCATCACAAAATGAAAAATGTCAATTTTAAGGCTGGAACCAAGGATTTTAAAGTCGCTGTTGTACTTGCTGTAGCCAGTATATTTGGAACAACGATCGCAATTTTTGTTGCCCTGATCCTTCCATCTATTTATGTGAAGCTTTATATCGGGATACTTGTTTTTACCATGGGGGCACTGATCCTGCTGACCAGGAAAAAGACCTTTCCTTTCTCCTGGAAAAAGATCAGTGGTTTAGGACTGGTTGCAGCCTTTAACAAGGGAATTAGTGGAGGAGGCTACGGCCCGATAGTAACCAGCGGTCAGCTTTTATCCGGTATGAATTCCAAAGCTGCAGTCGGAATAACTTCCCTGGCAGAAGGATTGACATGTTTTGTGGGCGTGGGAGGGTATCTTTTATTTACAAACCATACAGTTGATTGGTCTCTAGCGCCTTCTCTTATTATTGGGGCGTTTCTCTCCGTCCCCCTGGCTGTCTTTACAGTAAGAATGGTAAAAGAGAAGCAGTTGAGATTGATTATCGGTCTTGTGACCTTGTGCTTAGGTCTTTTAACCCTGGGAAAAGTGATTCTCTAACCTGCCAGGAAAACATTAGTCTTTGATTTTAACCTTGACGAAGAACTGTGCTATCTGATATGCAGGACTTGTATCAGACACGAGTTGGTCTTTATCACATTAAATGCAGGAGAAACAGCTATGAGAAATAATAAACAGTTTTTAAATAAAAAAAAGATATTATCTGTAGCCGCTATAGCATTTTTCATTTGTATTCTTTTGGCTCCAAGCTGTAATATTTTCAAGGGACACGAGCCAATAGAATTTAGCCTGGTCGAACTGAAACCCAATATTGAAACCGGTTATTATAACGCAGTGATCCTGGTAGAAGGCATATGGCTGGATACTCCCTTTATATCCAGGTTTTTCCTGGTGACACCGACACAGTCCCTGGAAATTAAGGATATTGAGTTTATTGCGGATGGAAAAAACCCTCTGCTTCTGGAAAAAGGCGATGTGTTTATTGTTCCTCTGCGAATGCCTGATTGGAAATTTTATATCAGGGAGAAGAATGAGATCTATGGCAGCCTGAATTTTTGGGATAAGCTTCCGGTCGATAACCAGTGGCATCCTCTTAAAAGCGAGGCTAAAACCGTAGCAGAGAGCCTGGCAGTGGAACTTGTGGACGGTCTTCCTAAACCCTTGGCCGGGTTTCTTCCCAAGGAGTGGGAACTTGTTGATGAACAGGTTCCTTATCAGGATGATCCCTGCGGATTTGTGGTCTATCAGAAGATCAGGGCTGAAGACGTCAAAGAACAGGTGAATATATCATACTGCCTGCTCACGGATAAGGAGGCCCGGGGACTTGCCGCATCCTCTGAAACGGAATATCTTGCCGGCTGGACGGAATGGACGCATAAGTTCGGGAAAGAGGATGTTTTTGCAGGGCGTGCCGTCATTTCCTGGGATATGCCGGGCATCGGAGAATACGGCTGGTCTTTTAGATATATTTATGTTGATTCGGATGTTGTGATTGAAGTCGATCTGGAAGCAGATCCTCTCGAATGGAAAAAAACGGACCAGGAAAAAATTGTGGAAGGAAAAACCCGAAAGGTCTTTCTACGCTACGGGTACGGACCGGTTGGGGAGCCTGAATGGCAGATTCTGGTCGAGATCCGTATGAACGGCGAAGGAATGTTTTACAAGCGGTCCAAAAACGGGATCACAATAGAAAAAGCTTTTGTCTTGGATGATCTTGAGTTGGAGAGGATTCGCATTGCGCTGGCGGAAAACCGGTTCCGGGACTTGCGTTCTCGTTCAGGTGTCCCGGGAGGCATTGATTCCTTTCTGTCCGCCAATTACAACGACTTGTCTCATACTGTGAAGATGAATAACGTACATTTTCAGCCCTTTCAAAACATAGAGAGGACGATCAAAGTGATCGTTCTTCCCAAGGTGGATGAAGAATAATTTCCTCTTTTATTACTTGCTAAGCAGTGACTGTTTTTATAGTATGACATAAACTTATTTGTGAGGTTGTCATGAGTAAAAGAACAACTTTCCCAAAAGTATTCTGGGTTGCCAACGGCATCGAGATATTGGAGCGGTTCTCCTATTACGGCATATACTTCGGCTTCGGCATTTACATGCAGTACCGGGGTTACACCATGGATCAGCTTGGCATCATTCAGAGCTTGTTTCTTTTTATTTCCTATACGATCCCCGTGATATCCGGGACGTTTGCAGACAGATTTGGTTTCAAGAAAGTGTTGATCGTGTCTTACTTGGCCTATCTGCCTTCGATCCTGTTGCTCATGCTGACCAAAAGTTTTTCCGGGATCGCTTTGACAATGCTCAGCATCGGGCTGGCGGCCGGTATCTTCAAACCGTTGATCTCCGGAACAGTGCGTGCGGTGACGGACAGGACCAATAAAACGCTCGGCTTTGGTATTTTTTATGCCATGGTCAATGTGGGCGGTTCGTTCGGGCCGATCGTAGCCGGAAAACTCAGGGCTATTTCCTGGAATTATGCATTCCTGGCTGCAGCCATTTCCATCGGTTTCATGCTCTTGATCACGATCTTCTTCTACAAAGAGCCGGAAAGAGAGATCGAAGGAATTTCGCTCGGCAGGAAATTTGCGGATATATGGACAGCCCTTTCCGATCTAAAATTTTCCCTTTTTCTGGTGCTCCTGGGAATCTTTTTCTGGCTTCCCTTCTGGGCGTTTTTTAACCTGTGTGCCATCTATGTGGACAAGAACATAGACACTATTCAGCTTTATTCCAGTATAAAAAGTGTCTTTGGGACGGGCTTTGCCAACTTTTTCTCTCACGTGGACGAGGACGGAGCCAGGCGTATCCTGGGAGAAACCATCGCCCATACAGGGTATATCATCATGATCCTACAGATATTTGTTTCCCGCTTTTTTGAAAAATTCAAATCCATGCCGTCCTTTCTTGTAGGCCTGTTTATCATGGCGCTTGGTTTTGTGGTTCTGGGTATGGCCAACATCATGGCTGCGCCATTATTGTTCCTCGGGATATTCCTCTTTGCCGTGGGCGAGATGATTTCTTCTCCGCGGATCCAGGAATACATCACATGGATTGCTCCAAAGGAAAAAGCCGGTCTTTACATGGGCGCGAATTTTCTTTCGGTGGGAATCGGCGGACTGCTGAGCGGCATTACATATACTTCCCTATACGGGTATTTCCGAGATGTAAATCATGCAGAAAATGTATGGTTTGTGCTGGCCGCACATATGATTCTGGCTATCATCGTACTGATGATATTCACTAAGACTGCTGGAGAGTTTAAGGAGCAGGACGAGTAGACCAGAACGGAGTCGTCGAATTAATTTCATAAGGAGGAAATGGATGAGTAAGTATGAAAAAATCAAGATATTTTTTATGGGCGTGATGACAGCGCTGCTGTTTTTTATCCTGGTTGCTGCGACTACGGCCGGCAGTTCGGACAGGGCGCAGGGGCCATATCAGATGGAGATCGGCGCTGACAAGTATGTCTATCTCCTGAATACACAGACCAGCGGTGTGGTGAAGATCTTCCGGAATGAGATACCTAAGGCAGAAAACATCACCAGATGATCTGCTTTATTTATAAAAACTGCCGATAACCTAAAACAGCTTCTTATATATCATCTAATTAAGCTTTTTAACCTTAGATTTGGGCTTGGGCCGTCCTGCATCCAGATGGTCGAAGTTGAGAGCCGCATTAAATAGCAGCATATAACTTCCCCATGTCTGGTGCCTCCACATAGGATTAATGGCAAAGAACAGCACATGGCCTTTTCCCACAGGAACATCCACCACTGCAGCTTTATTCTGGAGTTCTTCACCTCCCTCCATCATCCCGCTGATAAGCAGCTTGCTTTTCTGCGCGAAGCGTAAAAGAACGCGGATCTTCTGAAGGTCGGCAGGCATAAAGAGATTCAACATGTCGCGGTATTCCGGGGGAATTCCGGTGCCGGCTCCCTTGATTTTAGGAGGTTTGTGAGGGCGTGCCTGGATCACATCAGGATCCTTCAAACTTCCCCGGCCGCTGGGCCGTCCTTTAGCCTCGCCGCCGAAAAGGGAGGAGATATCGACTCCTCCTGTGGCGGCTTTCATGCCTGTCTCAAATACAGGCGCTCCGCTGAAGTAAACCCCGAGAGTTGGACCGTAACCGTAGGTGATAGGACTGCGCCGGTCGATAACACGGGCTTGAAGAACAGAACCCGACATCTTTAATTTTTTAGGGGTTGTCACCATCACGCTTTCCACAATCCCGTAGTCGATGGGAAGGCTGGCATTGGAAGTGATAGGGACAAAAAGGCCTCCCTGTTCGATAAAATTCTTCAGGTGGAGGACTCCTTCCAGTCCCATGCCACCACGGATATCATCCCGTGAATCCGGCCCTCCCAGGTGGGGATATTTATCCATTTTTTTCCAGGGGATGGGCTCGTCTCCTCCCACGCCGTTGATCAGCCTCTGGGCCTTGCCGAATATGACAGGAGGGAAGATGATCACATCGTACTTACTCCTTAGATCAGCGGTATCACGGATGTCATGGATCGAGATGTAGGAGTAGGGAATACCGGATTTTTCAAAAGCGATGCGAAACCATCCCTCGTTCTGGGTGAAGACCCAGGTGTGAAGTAGTGCGATGCGTGGAACAGACATTGCATGTGTAGTGACCTTGGGCATTTTTGCGACCCCGTAGGCTGTCAGTCCCAACTTTTTTCCCGAGTCATCCAAGAAGGTAGCGAGGTCTTCCGGATTGTCCTTGACCGGGATGATAAAGGTTCCTGCATTAAAAGATCTGCCGTCTGACTTGAAACTGCCTTCAGCAGCGAGCATTTTGATATCTTTGAGCTCATAACGGAGTTTCATCAGTGCGGTTTCCGCAGTATGATTGATAAGATAAGCTGCAGCTTTTGAGGATTTTTTCACTCCGCCAGGGACCCTGACATCATCGGTGAGCAGGTCCATGGGCACATCAAGCACCTTAGTGTCCATGATGCGGGCTGTCTTTACATTGTGGAGCGGTCCCAGCGTCCATCCCGAGTCATCGTAAGGTTCGGGATCATCGGGACTGAAATATTGAGTGTCTAGAAGCATATCCACGCACCGGCTGTAGGGCTGGTCCATGCGGATGATATAGCTTTTGGAAGGAAATGTTTTCTTTTTGATCTTGAATCCTTTTTTGGCGAGATGGATCTCAGCGCCCTGTTTACGCAGGAGGTTGACAAGTCCGGCTGCAGCCAGCGGGCGGTTTTCGTCGTTGGGGATCACCCAGGCGGCAGGTCCTTCTGTAGTAGCTTTGGCCACTGAGCGTTTGCTCTTGAGGTAAAAGCTCTTCAGGAACCTCTTGTTATTGTCAGCCACATGTTTAAGGCCGAAAAGCACTCCGCTCTGCTGAAGGTTGATGTTGTTGCGGAAGCTCCATTTGACGGCCGGAAGCGGTGGATTGGGTCTGTACCAGGCACGCTTTGACTGCCCGCCCACAGTCCGCACAAGTGTATCCGCTCCGGTTGCGCCGAAGGTTTCATAAAATCGTCCGGTGGAATTGTGGAACTGGGCAATGTACATGATATAACTCGGGGCCCAGCCGTTGTAGAATCCGTGGGTCCAGACACCGGGAACGCCCCGCTTGTCCATCTCTGAGATCTCTGCGTAAGCCAGTTCGTGCCATTCGTTGATGGTGATAGGGTCGAGCCAGGCGTTATAGGGACCGGTTCCAGTGGATATGTAGAGGTAGGGAACGGACTCGTGAAGGTCGTGCAGAATGATCGGGTGCCACTTGAAGTAGGTGTTGTGACAATTTTCAGTAAGCTTGAGAGACATGCCGATAGCATCCCTGTTGTTATCATGGGCGACATAGTTTCCCCAGTAAACCAGGGGAATGGTTTTTTTGTCTTTGTGTTCTTTTTTATAGAGGTATGTATCGACATAACGGTCACGCCCGTCCACTTCAAGGACCGGAGTGATAAGGACCACCATATTTTTCCGGATGGTCTGGTAAAACGGGGATTCATCCACTGCCAGCCTGTAAGCCAGCTCCATGAGCATTTCAGGCGCGCCGCATTCAGGAGAATGGAGACCGCCGGTAAGCCAGTATACAGGGATGCCTTCCTCAAGCAGTTTTTTCGCTTCCTCCTTATCCAGTTTTCTTGGATCTGCAAGGAGGGACATGATTTCCTGGATCCGTTCCAGTCTGGCCATGTTGGCTTCATCTGTGACTGCGACTGCGATCATGTTTTTGCCTTCATCCGTGCCTCCGATGGAGAATACTTTGACCCGGGAACTGGAGTCGGCAAGGGCATTCATGTATTTTTCAATCTCTGCGGAGTAGTGAAGGATGTTCGGAGCCCCGATCACTTCCCCCAGGATCTTTGCCGGAGTGGGAACAGTATCTGAGGCCGGAAGAAAATCAACAAGCTCGGTCAGGAAAAATATTTCCGTTGTATACTCCTTGATTTTTTTAGAATATTCCTCATCGATCTTTTGCTGGTCTGCAAGGACCGGAGAGAAAATCAGATTGGAAAATAAGATCAGGCAAAATAGCGTTTTTAAGATATTTAAAGTACGGTTCATAACTACCTCCTGAGAATTACTTTAAACTTTTTTACTTTTTGTTTTCCCAATGGGAAGAGATCTTGCTGCATCAGTAACGGCTCCGATTTTTACAGCATAGCTTGTCCTATTTTTAATGTCCTCATCTGTCACTATGTGAACATCAATCAATCCATCAGTTTTAAAACCGGTACGCAAAAAATTAATTTGGCTCAAGCATAAACTCCACCCTTCAAACCAAGTTAGCAACTCTTTTTTCTGGTTTTCGCTGCCTTGAAAATGAATAATAACATCAATATCACTTTCTATGCGGGCGGTTGCATTCTTCGTGCTGCCAAATAAATAACACGCTTTTACCCCAAATCGATCTGGATCAATTTGTTCTGCTAACCTTTCGATATTTCGTAGACGCCACCGCCAATGAACATTCGAAGTTTTTTGACCAATGTTTGAACTCAATGTTTTTTCCCCAAGTTCGAGTTGCATTGTTGGTTCTGTTAAAAAACCAATCGCCCTATCCTCTTCTGCATTCATTAGCACTTTTAATATACAACCTTCTGTAGTATTTCTCACGTCAATTACATGAATTGTATCAGACAAATAAGTAAAGTCCGGCAAGAGATCCGATAAAGTATTTTTTGATGTTTGAAAAAAATCTTCATTAAAAATGATATTTCTATCATCTGGATACAAAGGCAAATAACGAATGGATGCCTCTACCAAGTCCTGAAAAAAATGGGTGCCAAATGAAAGATCAGGCACATAGTTTTTTTGTTTTCGAGCGATTTCGATTAACATGGATGTGTTATTAATATCAGAATAAGTGACACTTACACCAAGCTTGATATCACCACGGCTTCCCCAGCGACCCGGTCCCATTAAAATAAATTGATGTTTAGGCAAAATTTGATTCAATTTCCCGACTGTTCGTCCAACAGCAAGAATGTCATTACGATTGGAAAGCTCACTATATTTTTGTGGATCAACATAAACGATATGTGTGATTTCAGGAATTGTACCATTGGATATGTATCGAGTGGCAGAGAATAAAATCCGTTCTTTTGGTATATTCCTGGGAATTTTTGCAGGAGCGCTATCTTTGCCATAGCTTTGATATCTACATTGAAGTAAATAGAAATCCTTGCCATCAAAAGCAAACTCAATATCGACTGGATTTTCCATCTTCCCATGAAGTTCTTTAAGAATAGAATGCATCTGTTTTAAAAACGGAGACTTAGTAAATAATCCTTCAAAAGTCGTAACAACATAATCCTTTTTAAAATCCACTTCTATTCCTATAGGCTGTTGCATATGATCTTCATGTAGAACAGAAATTAATTGATTGATTTTTGGATATTCATGACCATATTCTTTAAGCAAATCCTGAATTTCAATAGTTTCAAAAGTTTGCGTTTCTAAATTAATAACATCAATTTTTTTAGGAGAGTATCTAACTTTTTCATCTAAAGTGGCATTAATATTTAAGCCAGGCTGACCTGGCGCTGCCAAAATAGGATAATCATCGCTTAGTCTGTCCACAGCCCGGGTTCCCAAACCCGGCACAATGCGAACCAAGCCATCATCTCGTTTAATTCGAGGAGACCAACGAAAATCATTTTTACTAAAAGCTACACCAGCAAAAGCGGGGAAATAATAATGCCCCACCTTTGTTCCGACGACTTCCTGAATAAGAATTCCCATCTCTTCATGAAAGTCAATTAGACCTCGCTCCATCCGATATTCAATGGGATCAGGTCCAAATGTTGAAGCATAAACTTCTGCAATTGCATCCATTAAAGCGATCAATCGTTCTTTTTTTGAACCCTGGTTAGCAATAAACAGACTTTTATATTTCCCGGCAAAAGCCGTCCCCATTCGATCTTCTAATAAACTGGAACTGCGAACGATTAGTGGAACATCACCAAAATCATCCAAAGCTAACGACAATCCCCTAATTATTTCCGGAGGGAATTGCGAATTCTTAAACACATGAATCACATAAGGATATTCCTGGCGTACACGTCCAATTTCCTTGTATTTTTGTTCTACTACTTCCTCGAGATTATTATATTGCATGAAATTTAGGACACCGTCGGACGTCAGGTACCAACTTTTTGGTACTTTTATCTTACTGAAGACCTCATTTTCTTCTGATGATTTTTTAAGGATTTGGGTTGCTAATATTAAACCAGAACTTTTTCCTCCCAATTTGCCATGACTGCCAGCAGGATAAATAATCCGGTTTAACAGATCAAAAAAATCATCCACTTCTATATAATGTTTAGCAATATTAATAAATTGCGGTTGGTCAGATAATAATCTCCGAATAAGAGAAACACGAAATCCTTTTTCTCTTGGAGTAGTGAGTTTTACTCCTTGCGGAGAAAGGTGATGGAAGCGTTCGATTGCACCAGCGATCGACTCCAAAGAAGACGCAGGATTTTCAAGAATACTTACTAAAAAACCTGTGCGATCTTCTTGAATCCACTTTTGAATGTTGGCAAGAATCTCCTTTTCGCTTAAATGGCCTTCTGCGATTTTAAATATTTTTTTGTTAATTGTTAAGATATCTTCAACAGCTTTTCTCTGAAATGGACGATTGACATCTTTTAATAATTCACTTTCTTCGGCTTCATAGTTTGGACTTAAATTTTTTAGTAATTTCTCTGCTTCCTCAATTCCAGTCCAACAAAGATTGTTGAGCATTTTCCGTGAAATACGTGCCATTAATTTCGGATCAGTACGTCTTAATAAATCGATGATAATCCACCAATCGCTTTCCGGCTTTTTTTGATACTCTTGTTCTTCAAATACCAATTTTAATCTTTCGTGAAAAATGCGACGCCCCAAACGTTCAGCGATTGTATTGATTAGCTTCCGTTCTTCTTTTGAAAAAGGTCCTTCATCCGTGGCGGGTCGTTCTTCAGTATAATAAACATTAATTGTTCCAATAATTTCATCAGAAGCTTGAATATTCGCTACTTGAATCCAGTCGGTTTCTTCGAACTCATTCAACTTAAATTTATGGTCACCGATCTTTATTGTAGCCTGACAAACATCTGGGAATTGCCAACCAGGAGGAATTGCACGAATAATTCCAATATAAATTTCCTCAAGAGTGATTCCGGGTTTGCTACATAACTCTTCAACTTGATACAAACAGTTTAGCTCTTTTGAGCGCTCCTTTAATGCCAAGAGTACGTTTTCAACTGATTTTTCACGTTTATTCATAATTTTAAGATTAGACCCAACCACGATCTCGGCAAGCTTGGGCAACTCGACTGATCGCAATCGTATATGCAGCATCCCGCATATGAAGTTTTCTTTTTTGGGCAAATTCACTAACAGAAATAAAAGCGGATGTCATCTTTTCGTCCAATTTCTCAAAAACTTCATCTTTAGACCAATAGTAATTCATATTACTTTGGACTTGTTCAAAATAGCTACAAGTAACTCCGCCAGCATTTGCCAAAAAATCCGGGATTACAAAAATCCCTTTTTCTTTTAAAATTTTATCTGCTTCAGGTGTTGTTGGTCCGTTTGCTCCTTCAGCAATAAGCTTTACAGATTTACTGATTTTATCAACTGTATCAGTGGTTATTTGATTTTCTAGAGCGGCAGGGATGAGAATATCAACATCCTGTTCAATCCAGGCATCTCCAGAAAGTATTTCGTAACCAAGACCTCTGGCTTTGTCTTTTTCAATCCCGCCAAATGGATCGGTTATTTTTGACAATTCATCTAAATCAATTCCATCTTTCTTGTAGAAAGAATTAGCTTGATTTTCCTTTTGATCCCAACATGACACACAGACTACTTTCCCACCCATTTGATTGTATAATTGAATAGCAAACTGGGCGACATTACCAAATCCTTGTACACTTGTACTGGTATTTTCAGGATTTAAATTTAATTCTTTCAACGCTTCGCGAACGGTGAAAATGACGCCATATCCGGTTGCTTCTTTACGACCTTGTGATCCACCAACACTGATTGGTTTTCCGGTGATAAATCCTGGATATTTTCCACCATGAATGGCTTCAAATTCATCCAACATCCAGAGCATCATTTGCGCATTGGTCATTACATCCGGTGCGGGAACATCCAAATACGGTCCAACATCTCGTGCAATTTGCCGAACCCAACCACGACAGATTTGCTCTAGCTCCCGAGCGCTTAAGTTATGGGG
>CBDVEQ010000013.1:0-23394 GCA_965373045.1 uncultured bacterium
TCCCAGGCTGAGGAAAAAAGCTGTTCATTTTGACAGCGTTGTACTTGATATTTTCCCAGAGAACCGGAGGATATATCGCATCCGGGGAAAGAGCAAATTTTTTCATATTTTTTAATTCATCAAACTGGTCATTGAATTCTCCCAGAGAATCCTCCCAGTCAGATTCCACCTCATTCATATCATCCACCAGAAAGAGAGCCTCCTTCAAATAGTGATGGAAAGGGACAAAATACTCTTTGTTAAGCAGTGAGGCATAAGCAAAAGAAGGAAAAATATCCCCGCTCCTGAGGGAATCGGTCTTTTTTTCAATATCCCTCAGATAAATCCTTGAAGCTTTCTGAAGAGCCCGGTTTTCCCACTCCTCAAAAAAGGTTCGGGAGTTGGGAAATTCGTAAAGAGCAGGAATCAAAATTCGGTCGATCTTATGAAGAGAACGCTGAGAAAAAGAATCAAATTTCCTGAGTGAGACAACATCATCGCCGCTGAATTCGATGCGGAATGGATGGTCAGCCCAGGGCGAGAAAACATCCACAATTCCTCCCCTCCAGGCATACTCTCCGTGGGAATTGGTAAGATCTTCTCTTGAGTAGCCGAATTCGGCCAGCTTATCCAGAAGCCGGTCACGACCGTATTTCTCGTTCATAGCTAGTTCGACGAACGATCGTGAAAGGTTCTCTGGATTGGGAAATGGTTTAAGAAGTGCCTTTAGGCTTGTAATGATGAGCGCAGGCGTTTCATGAAGCAGACTGTGAAGAAACCGCATCCTGGAAGAAATAGTTTCCAAAGAAGGAGTGATTTCCTGATAGGGGTTTTCCGAAAGTGCTGGAAATATGGCGGCAGTCAGCAGGGGCGTCGTTCCTGTTCTCTCCTTAACAGGATGAAGCTCTTCTAAAAAAAAGCGGCACTGTTCTCTGAATCGAAACAATGCGGCTGTGGACGGACGGATGAATATAACAGGCCTCTGCACATCCCGGACCAGAAGGGCAAGCACATACGGTTTAGCAGCATCGATCACCCCGGTCAGACTTATGCTTTTGGTTCCTTCTTGAACAGCGGAAAGAAGCTTTTGATATTGTTCTGTCTCTCTCAGAAAATCCAGCGGCATAACTTCAACATCATAAACAAAAGAGAGCTTAATTACGACAAACTTGTTATCTCGTTTGTCTCGCCAATAAGAAAACCCTTACTTCACTACAATAATTGGCACCTGAGTTGATAAAAGAGGGGTAAAGCTTTAAGCATATGGCTCGAAAATTACATTCTAAGCCAGTAACTGAATTTAACAAATATGCTGTAATTGTCCGAAGCATAAGTTCCTCCCGGACTGCGCAGCAGATTGTTATCCAGCCCTAGGAAAAACACCGTCCCTGGCCTCAATACATAGCTGAAAAGAAAACTGCCGTAGATCTGCTTATAAAAGTGGTTGTAATCTATGATCGCACGCACGGATAGAGTTTTACTGAACTGATAGGTCGTCCGTGTCCTCGCTACATTAAAATCATAGACCTGCTCACCGCCCCATTTGTCCCAGAAGGTTTGCTTTGTAATATCAACTCCCACTTTGAGCCTTTTGCTCGGCTTGATCGTCGCACCTATTCCATAGATGTTGCTGTATCCCTTGAAAGGGTCATCCGTGTCATAATAGATACTGTCGCCTGTCTGAAAAAAGAACCCGAAAGGCATCCATTTAATAAAGAGCAGCTGGCCTTGCACTTCCAGCGAATTATTCCAGAAATCAGTGCCGCTATAATGCTCCATCCGATTTTTGTACTCAACCTCTATCTGGCTGAATTCCGTGAGCCGGAACTGCAGGCTGGCCCGCATCCACTGGTCCTGCATCATATCATCGAAGTATCCGAACCTGCGTCCCGCGTTAAATCTCAATCCCACTTGGCTCAGGTATTTCTTGCCGGGATAGATCCGGTAACCACTGAAAATGCCAAAGGACCGGTAATCCACACGGTTGACAAACCCGGACGAGGCCTGAAAATCCGGATGCAACGCCATTCCGTAAAAACCTGCATAAAAGTGCTTGGTGGAATAAGAGAAATCTGCGTACAAGCCAGGCGCCAAAGATGTGGTTTCCTCATCAAAACGGGTCTTAGAGCCGATCGCCTGGAATTTAAAAAAGAACTTATTTGCAAATTTGAATTGGCCGTCCAAGCCTGCCACCCGGTTGTAAGAACCGTTATACTCCCTGTCAGTCAAGGCAAATCCGATGTAGCTCTCTTTAAAGACGTCCGCCTTGACACGGAAGATGTTGAAAAGCGCGTTGTGCTTTCCTTTGCCGCCGTTGCTTACATCCCAGAGGCTTTCAGTCGGGCTTGTATCCAGCGCTGATAGCACCCCGTAGGTAAATCGGCCTACCTTTCCTGTCAGCTTGGCCCCGGCAATAGGGTCGTTGATGCGGCGTGTATAGACCATGCGTATCTCGGGAAAACGGAAGATCTCCATACCCTCAAGGAAAAATGGCCTCTTTTCCGAGTAGTAGAGGGCAAACCGCTGGTTGACATCTATCTTGGGAGCATCTGCCTCGATGTGGCTGAAATCAGGATTGACCGTCATATCCAGTGTTAGGTCTGAATTTATTCCCCACTTGAAATTGACCCCTGGAGAGAAATCGAGTTTTTCCCCTTTGGTCTTGAGCGAAGTGGCTACAGGCATGATCTCGAAATTCCTGCCTTTTTCGACCGGTGAGGTGATCTGCAGCTCCGTCCCCTGGGAGATGAGCCCGGGGATGTCCCTGGACATAGTGGGCCACATGATGATCTCACCTGTACGTGCAATTGTTCGCCCAAGCACAATATTCCAAACCTTATTTTTCTTGTCAGGAAAGCGTATGCTTTTGAATGGGATGGCTATCTCGACCGTATAGCCTTGTTCATCGACCCTGCCGTCCGAATAAAAGACCGTATCCCATGAGTCGTCCATATTGTCGTTGCCACCCTCCTCCAAACGCATCATATCCATCTGTATTCCGATAGGGTTGACTATAAAAGTATAGGCGCGGCGCTTCTCATTGAATGTATCGATAAAGATCACGATCCAGTCATCTTCCATACAATTGTCGCGGGATGTGATGCTGTAGCGAAGTTTATTGGCTTCGGTGTCATAAGCACGGAAAGCAACATAAAGGTTCTTTTTATCATAGCCGATATATGCGACAGTTTTCTGCCCGGGAGCACTATTCTCATTGGGGATGAACTGACGAAAATTTTCGATCTTGAGCGCTTCCTGCTCCCAGAGGAGATTATCGATCTTGCCGTCGATCTTAGGCGCTTTAGAGAGCAAGGGGATAGAAGGGATGTTCACAGGAACTTCCTGCTTTTTGGCAAAGACGACCGGGCCGCTAAGAAGGCAAAAAACTATTCCGGATGTAATAACAAAACTGATTGAATTTTTCCTCATTATCAGTCTCCTGCATTTTTTAACATTCACCCTATATAGACGAAATTATGTATAAAAAGGTTTTACAGAAAAGAAAAAAATCTACTTGCCTGGATTATTCTCTGATTAATCTTTAGAGGATTTAAATTGAATTTTACCGGAAAATGACCACTCGTGCTCAGGGCGAAAGATGCCCACATCTTTGTTAAGAGAGGAAACCATAACAGAATAAAGATTGCGGTGGTAATCGTAGGGATAGCCATCGATCTTGTGGACAGCAACATCAAGGTAGTAAGTGCCATTGATCAGGCTCAATTTCTCGATCCGGCAGGTGATCTCACATTTTCCATCAATGGATTTCGCCCCGAACTCTTCCATCAGTGTATTGGTCCCATAACACTGGATTCCCTGGGAGCTGCAAATACCGATGCCGAAAACAAAGTCCTTGATCCTGGAATAGGATTCGACTTCCATCTTAATGATCATGCCTTCATCCGGCTGAAAAACGTATTTTGGCTTGCCTTTCAGGTCTGTCAACCGTACTTTTTTGATCTCGATCTCACGCTTTCCCCAGCGCTGTTCCCGGGATTCATCAGCCTCATCCGGGGGATGTGAATGTTGAATAGTCACAGAAGTTTTTTCATCACTCGTCTTCCTGATTACCGTCTCTTTTTTCTCACCGTATTCTTCGTTCACACGCTGCTGTCGCTGCTCAAAAACCTCTTCCTGCTGCTCGGCTATGTCCTGGAGGTAAGCATCGATAACCTTCTTGGGTCCACCCAGAGTTTTGATCTTCCCGTCCTTAAGCCATACCACTTGGTCACAGATCTTTTCCACAGTTGATAGATCGTGACTGACGAATAGAATCGTTTTTTTGCGTCTCCGGAAATCATTGATCTTGTCCAGGCATTTGGGGACAAAACTGGCATCTCCCACAGACAGGACTTCATCTATCAGCAGCACATCCGGATTGACATTGATCGCGACCGAAAACCCAAGCTTCATATACATACCGCTCGAATAGGTCTTAACCGGCGCATCAATAAACTCCTCGAGCTCGGCAAAACGCACAATGTCAGAAAATTTTTCATGAATCTCTTTTTTACTCAGCCCGAGCATAATGCCGTTGATGTAAACATTCTCCCGGCCTGTGATCTCAGGATGGAAACCGGCGCCCAACTCGATCAAAGCGCTCACTTTTCCCCACACTGTCACACGGCCGTTTGTCGGCTTGGTAATACCTGTGATGATCTTGAGGAGAGTACTCTTGCCGCTTCCGTTCTCACCGATCACGCCAAAAGTCATTCCCTTTGGCACATTAAAATTCACATCCTCCAGAGCAGTTACCAGTTCATCCGGCTTCATGGATTTAAAGAGATCCCCCTTGACCAGGGCGCTTTTGAATGTTTTAAATCGATGGCGTGATGAATACTTCTGGTAGATTTTTGTAACATTTTCGATCTCAATGGCATACTTGCCGGTCATGGGCTTACACCTCCTCCGGAAAGGAATCGCGCAGCTTGTCAAAGATATAGTACCCTACAATGACCAGCACAAGACCAACAAGCAGAGTCACACTTAGTTTTTTCCAGCGGATCATCTCGCCATAAAATACAGTATTCTGGTATCCCATCATTATGTGTGTCATGGGATTAAGATTAAGAAAAGTGCGGAACAGAGCGGATTTCTGGATGGCGGGGAAGGTCATGGGGTATATGATGGGTGTCGCAAAAAACCAGAAGGTCAGCATGTTAGCCAGGATATCCTTGATATCGCGGAAGTGGACGGTAAGCGCCGAGAGAAGAAGTCCAAACCCGAGAGAAAAGACAAACTGGACCAGCATAACCAGGGGCAGAAAAACAAGATAGATAGAAAAACCCGGCGCATTGGGTATAAAAAGAACCGTCAGGAGTTTGCCCAATAAAAGGATCGGTATGCCGAAAAGAAAGTGGATGAAGTTGGAAGAGAGGACTACGACCGGGAGGACCTCTGCCGGAAAAAGAATCTTTTTTATGAGGTTGCCCTGAGCCAACAGAACATTGGCCGACTCGATAGAGGAGGCGGCAAACCAGGTCCAGGGAAGAACGCCGCAGAAGAGGAACAGAGCATAAAGTAGGGGGGATTTTCCAAAAGCAGGATCCCTGGGTCCGATAATGAAGCCGAAGACGATACTGTATATGATCATAAGCATAAGAGGGTTGATGAATGACCAGAGAAAACCCAGCACAGTGCCGCGATAACGGGCTTTTAATTCTCTGCTTACTAAACTCTGTATCAATACACGGTATATATACAGAGTTTTGAAGTTATTTATCAGCTTCAGCATGCATGACTCCAGTTACATCTCATTTTTTATTCGGCCGGAAAAAATGGAATCGGCTTCTGTGGACCACCCTCCTTTATCATCATAAAGGATCAACGGCAGCAGCTCCTTCAATGATTCCGCATTGGAACGAGATAAGACCAAAGCACTTAAAAACAGGTTTGCCGGTGTATCATTCCGTGGATGGACAAAGCGGATGGATACAGCAGTTAATCCGTTTTTATCTGCTTCTGCCATGAATTCCTCCCGTCGTTTCCCGGGAAAGATAAAATAAGCTCTTCCCTCGGGCTTCAGAAGCTCTGAAGTTCTGAGCATTATATCAGAAATGGAACATTTAATCTCATGTTTTGCGATGGATTTTTCCTCAGAATGACTCAGTAAACCTCTATCTTTTTTTATATAGGGAGGGTTGGAGAAAATGACGTCGAACATCTTATCCGGAGCATAAATCCGCAGATCAGCATGAACGATCGTGATCCTTTCTTTCAGCCCGTTCAGACCGACATTTCGCCTGGCCAGTTCTGACAGGCCTTTCTGGACCTCAAGGGCTACAAGATGCTTGAAAGGCTTGACGGATAAAAGAAGGGAAACGATCCCATTCCCTGTTCCCAACTCAAGGCAATCGCTGTTTTTCTGCGTATAGATAAAATCAGCCAGAAGGGGCGCATCAATGGAGAAGCGATATCCGGTTCTTCTCTGCAAAACCTTGATCTTGCCATGGAAAAAAGTATCCAGAGTTTCATCTATGCCTGGAGAATATATCGTCGATTTTCGAAGCTTTTTAAAACTCATTCCTCCGGCTGCCCGGAAAAGACAAGGACACTGCCTGGCCGGATCTCGGCATAACCACCGGAGACCTGAATGTTCTCTTCTACGCCGGCCTGCTTGAAAGTGATCCTGCCATCGCCCAAAGCCAAAACCAGAGCGCGGTGTCCGGGAAGGATCCCCAGTTCGCCTTCCAGGCCCGGGATCAGCACTTCCTTAACTTGAGTGTCCACAATAAGCTCAGTAGATGTGATGATAGTCAGCTTTATCTGTCCGGGAATGGTTTCGCCGTTACTCATGCTGCACTCTTTCCTCGGCACTCTTCAACTGTTCAGCCCGTTCAACAACCTCGTCGATGCTGCCTACCATATAAAATGCCTGTTCCGGCTTATCATCATGAAGACCATCAATTATCTCTTTGAAGCCCTGCACTGTTTCCTGAATCGTGACATATTTTCCCGGGCGGCTAGTGAAGACCTCTGCTACATTGAATGGCTGGCTTAAAAATCTCTGTATTTTACGGGCACGAGCCACAATAGCTTTATCTTCCTCGCTCAACTCCTCCATACCCAGGATAGTAATAATATCCTGAAGGTCTTTGTAGCGCTGGAGAATCTCTTTGACCTGGCGAGCCACATTATAGTGTTCCTCTCCGATCACCCGGGGATCAAGAATGCGCGAGAAGGAGGTCAGAGGATCGACTGCAGGGTAAATACCTATCTCGGTGAGCGCCCGGCTGAGCTGCGTTGTGGCATCAAGATGAGAAAAGGTCGTTGCCGGCGCCGGGTCAGTAAAGTCATCGGCCGGCACGTAAACAGCCTGAACCGATGTGATAGAACCATTTTTTGTCGAGGTGATCCGTTCTTGCAGCTCTCCAAGTTCACTCGCCAGGTTCGGTTGGTACCCTACTGCTGAAGGCATTCGGCCTAGAAGAGCAGAAACTTCGGATCCGGCCTGGATAAAGCGAAAAATATTATCTATAAAAAGAAGAATGTCCTGTTTCATCTCGTCACGGAAGTACTCGGCAACAGAGAGGGCGGTCAGGCCCACACGCAGCCGCGCACCAGGGGGTTCGGTCATCTGGCCGAAAACCAGGGCCGTGTTTTTAATAACACCGGACTCCTTCATCTCAAGCCAGAGGTCGTTTCCTTCGCGGGTACGCTCGCCCACGCCTGCAAACACCGAGTAGCCTCCATGCTTTAAAGCGACATTGTGGATGAGTTCCATGATAATAACTGTTTTGCCTACACCAGCGCCGCCGAAGAGGCCGATCTTTCCGCCCTTGAGAAAGGGCTGTATAAGGTCTATGACCTTGATCCCGGTTTCGAACATTTCCAGATCTGTGGATTGCTCCTCAAGGGAAGGAGGCTGTCTGTGGATGGGATAATGCTTTTTTGCATTGATCGGGCCCAAGTAGTCGATCGGCTCGCCGAGCACGTTGATGACCCGGCCCAGGGTTTCTTCGCCGACCGGGACAGTTATAGGCGCATCCAGATCGTAGGCCTTCATTCCACGTGATAGACCGTCTGTCGGCTGCATGGCCACACATCTAACCTTGTCTCCACCAATGTGAAGTTCGACCTCGACGATTATATCAACAGGAAACTGTGTATCAAAACCTTCTGATGTGACGCGGATCGCATTGTAGATCTCAGGAAGCTCACAATCTTTGAACTCAATATCTACTACTGGACCAATGATCTGGACCACTTTGCCGCATCTTAAAGTCTTTTTTGTCTTTTCGCTCATTGTGTTCTCCCATTTATTTCTTGGAAAGCGCCTCAACAGCGGTCATGATCTCGAGGAGTTCATTGGTGATCATGGATTGGCGGATCTTATTGAGGATCAGTGTGAGGCTGTCGATCATTTCCCCGGCGTTTTTCGTGGCATTATCCATTGCCATCATCCGGGCAGCATGCTCGGCTGCAGAGGATTCGCTGAAAAAATGGCGTATCTGGTCCTCGATGAAAAGCGGTAGAAGAGTTTCCAGCAAGGTTTCCGTTCCTGGTTCATAATCAACTTCACTTTTCTTCATTTCTTGCTCTTCCCGGCCCCCTGCCTCTTCTACAGGCAGAAGTTTTGTAATGGTGACCTGGGGAGCCAGGATGGACTTGAACTCATTATAAGCCACATAGACCGCATCCGTTCTGTACATGGCATAATGATTGATGAGCCTCCGGGCCAGTTCCGAATAATCCGTATCTGTAAATTTGTTAAGGTCCTTACCGGCGGACCATTCCACTGCACCGGGAAGATCAGCAAAGAACAAAACCGATTTTTTTCCTGTGAGAAGCAGCCGTACTTCGGCATCAGTGGATTTTTTTTCAAAAAAAACACGCGTCTGCTCAAGGACATTATGGTTAAACGCCCCGCAAAGCCCCTTATCCGAAGAGATGACCAAAAGATGGATCTTATTCTCTCTGCGCTCTTCAAGGAGAGAGTGGCTTGTACGTTCAGCCCATGAAGCAATATCGGCCATCAGATCCGGAAAACCATGCCATGAGGGTCTGCCCGTGAGGACCGCCTTCTGAGCTTTTTTAAACTTGGCAGTAGAGACGGTCTTCATGGCCTTCGTGATCTGCTGAATGTTTTTGACGCTTTTTATGCGCCGGCGAAGATCGATTAAAGCTGGCACTCTTCTTTATCCTGCACTTTTTCGGTATCCTCAACAGCTTTGTGGTCTTGAATAAATCGTTCTGTAAATTCTTTTAAGGCCAGGTTTATAGCCAGATCGAGTTCGGAATCGATCTCTTTCTTTTCGGCAAGTTTTTGAACGATATCTTTGTGCTCTTTATAAAAACAGTTATAAAGTCCTTCCTCATATTCCTTAAGGAGGAGGGTATCGATCTTGTCCAGGAACCCGCGGTTCCCGGCATAGATGATGAGAACCTGGTTTTCGACGGGAAGCGGATTATACTGTCCCTGTTTGAGGATTTCGGTCAACCGTTCGCCGCGGTCAAGCTGCGCCTGGGAGGTGCTGTCAAGTTCTGTGCCGAACTGAGCAAATGTAACAAGCTCCCGGTACTGGGCCAGGTCGAGGCGAAGCTGTCCGGCCACCTGTTTCATGGCTTTGATCTGAGCATTGCCCCCGACACGGGAAACAGATATCCCGACATTGATGCTGGGCCGGATACCCGCGTTAAAAAGTTCCGGCTCAAGATAGATCTGTCCATCTGTGATGGAGATAACGTTGGTAGGAATGTAGCCGGATACATCTCCTGCCTGGGTTTCAATGATAGGAATGGCTGTAAGCGAGCCTCCGCCGTTTTTGTCATTATATTTGGCAGCTCGTTCAAGGAGACGGGAATGAAGATAGAAAACATCACCTGGGAACGCCTCACGCCCGGGGGGCCGGCGGAGAAGTAGTGAGATCTCCCGATAGGCTGCTGCATGCTTTGAAAGGTCGTCATAGATTAGAAGCGCATGCTGTCCGTTATCACGGAAGTATTCGCCCATTGCACAACCAGAGTAAGGAGCCAGGTATTGGAGGGGGGAAGGATCAGAGGCGGAAGAAACCACAAGAATGGTATAGGCCATAGCACCGTTGTTCTCAAGAGTCTTAATGATCTGGGCAACGGTGGAATTTTTCTGCCCTATTGCCACGTAGATGCATATGATATCCTTTCCCTTCTGGTTTAAAATGGTGTCGATGGCAATGGCTGTCTTTCCGGTCTGGCGGTCCCCAATGATAAGCTCTCTCTGTCCACGGCCGATCGGGATCATGGAGTCAATGGCCTTGATCCCTGTCTGGAGGGGCTCCTTGACCGGCTGACGGTCGACAACGCCGGGAGCCAGACGCTCAACGATCATGTCAGCCTCGCCCTTGACCGGGCCCTTGTCGTCCAGAGGTAGGCCGAGGGGATTGACAACTCGGCCGATAAGAGAAGGGCCGGACGGGACCTGTATGATACGGTGGGTTCGTTTGACAAGATCGTCCTCTTTTATCTTATAACTCTCTCCAAGAAGCATGGTTCCGACCGAACCTTCCTCAAGGTTCATGGCAATACCGAAAACATTGCTGGGAAACTCGAGGAGTTCGTTATACATGACGTGGTCAAGACCATAGACCTGGGCAATACCGTCACCGACCGAAGTGACGGTGCCGATTTCCTTGATATCAATATCGGTTTCATATCCTTCGATATGTTGTTGGATGATCTTGCTTATCTCATCTGGTTTTATTTTCATCTTGCTTTCACCTATTCTCGTTTTCAGCTTTTGATTATCTTTTCCTTAAGCTTGTTCAGGTTTCCTTCAATGGATATATCATAAACAATGTTTCCCTTTCGTATGGAAAGGCCGCCGATCAAGCTTGGATCGGTTTTATAAGTTAATGAAACCTGCCGTTTCTCAAGCTCTGCAAGCTTATCGGCCAGAAGCTTTTTTTGGGCAGGATTAATACAGATGACGGATGAGACCTCAAAGGCGACGATCCCATGTTCTTCGTTCCATTGGATGGGCAGATAGGTCAAAATGTCGGAAAAAAGTTCCATGCGGCCATTTTCCACAAGAAGGAGAAGGAACCTGATAACTTTGGGAGCAAGATCAACCTTTTCTAAAACAGAACGGAAAACATCCATCTTTTTTGAAACAGGGAGGAAGGGACTTTGGAGGATTTCGTTGAGTTTCGGCTGGGAATCAAGCAATTCCAAAACGGCATGGAGATCCCTGTTCAAAGACTCGAATTCCGCCTGGTCTTTGACCGCATGGACCAGCCCCTGTGTATAGCGCCTAATAAGAATCCGATTTTTCATAAAGCGTTTCCAACTTTTTGATGGACCTGTCTATTAGAATGGCCTGGCTTTCAGGCCTCATTTTTTTCCTGATCTTTTCGCGGGCTATGGTTATCGAAACCTCTGCCGTATAGGTCTTTAGTTCTTGAATACCGAACTGGCTGAGAAGCTCGATATCCTGTTTGGCTGACTCTTTTAGACGCTCGGCTTCAATACCGGCTTCCTGGAGGATGCGCTCCCTGTCTTTTTTTCCTATGTTTTCGGCTTCTAGTTTGATCGATCTGGCCTCCCCAGCTACTTTTTTCAAACGGTTGTGGATATTTTTCAGATTCTTTTGCTTTTCTTTCCGAGAGGCTCTTGTTTCCTCCAGATCAACCTTGATTCCGTCTACGCGCTCCCTGAGGAACCGGCTCATAGGTTTACGCAGGATAAATGTCAACCCTCCGAAAAGGATGAGAAAATTGAGGACTTTTCCAATAAATCCGCTGGATCCGCTGCCATGCTTCTCAGGGTGTTCTCCTTCAGCAGATACTGCATGCTGTGTCTGTAATTCTTGAGTAGAACTATGCTCCTGGCCTGGCATTTGACTGCTGAGTAAAAAAAGATAAGCCCAACCTAGAAACAAGAATGCAGACAGCGTAACCAGCTTTGTTTTGCCTTTTGTCATTCTATGAATCCAACAACTTTTCTTCTATTTTTTCAGCGAGATTATTACTCTCTTTTTTCAACTCTTTTTTTAGAGCCTGCATCTGTTTGTCTATCTCTGCCTTCGCCTCGCTGACCTGGGCACGACATTCCTTGGAAACGTCATCCAATATTTTTTCTTTTTCTCTGAACGCCCTCTGCTCGAATTCCTCTCTTGTGGCATTGGCAGCAGATCGAGCTGATTTTATGTTTTCCTCGATCTCCTGGACAATTTCTTCGTACTCAGCGATGGCTTTTGAAGAAGCTTCCTGGTTATTCCTCAGTCTCGTTTTTCTTTCATCCATAACCTTGCGCAAGGGATTAAAAAAAAGTTTTGTCAAAACAAAGACAAGAACCCAGATCAAAAGAAAAATAACAACGGCACTGATATCAACTGAAAGCATATTTCTCTGCCGGATTTAAAGTAACTTCTTATCCTCGTCCTTACAATAATTAGCCACCAATATAAACTGAATGCTTAAGGAAATCAACTTAGACCTTCTCTAATCCGTTTTTTGAAATATCTTTTTGCTTCACCAATAAGAAAAAGGGAGCCGGCAATAAGAACACTGCCCTCATTCGAATGAATACTCCGTTCTTGTTTAAAAGCACGTTCTATAGCGAAAAAAGGATCCGGTTCAAGGATGATACGCGGGTGGAAATATTGAGAAATAAGGGATTTCATATCTTTCGGTGCAGACGCCTTATGGAAAGGAAATTTGGTGAGGAAAATCCGGTCAGCGACTGGAAACAAAATATCGGCAATCTTCTTAATGTTTTTATCCCTCATCGCTGCATAAATAAGGGTGATCGGTTTAGGCAAAAAGACGGCAGCATACTCCCGGAGAGCGTGCGCGCCTTCTTCATTGTGCGCTCCGTCCAACACGACCAATGGATCTTTGGAGATGACTTCGATCCGTCCTTCCCATCGTGTGGATTCGATTCCCATGATGATGTTTTCTCTGTCAAGTTTTTTCCAGCTTCGACCTATGATCTCGGCCGCTTTGATCGCTGTGGCCGCGTTTACTCCCTGATGAAGCCCGGACAAAGAAGGAGTATAGAAATAAGCACCTTCATCGGTCTTATACTCAAACGTATATAGATCGTTTTTTTTGTTAAAAAAGAAACTGTTAGGACTGAAAACAGGGCAAAAATCTGACCCAAGCTCCTCCGCACGGCTTTTGAACACATTAAAAGCACCCTCTGCTTCTACTCCACAAACAACCGGGACTCCAGGTTTAATAATTCCTGCCTTTTCAAAGGCAATCCGCTCCAGAGTGTCCCCAAGAAATTTCTGGTGCTCCGGAGAAATGGTTGTAATAACCGAAACAATGGGAATTACAATATTTGTTGCATCAAAACGACCACCCATGCCGACCTCAAGAACAGCAATATCCACCTTTTGTGCTTTAAAATATAGATAAGCAAGACAGGTCATGGTCTCGAAATAAGTTGGCGGATTGATAAGCTTTTTTTCAGCGATCAGGCTTTCGATAACTTTTTTAAGCTGGGTTAGGTACAGAGCAAAATCCGCTTTAGAAATGAGTTTTTCCCCGATCCTTATACGTTCTTCATGCAGGATAAGATGGGGAGAAGTATATAGCCCTGCTCTGTGGCCATGAAGCGTCAAGATCCGGGTCAACATAGCACAGACCGAACCTTTTCCGTTGGTTCCGGCGATCTGGACAGCGGGATAGCTGTGCTGAGGGCTGCCAAGACTTTTAAGAATGATCCGAACATTGTCCAGCCCGAATTTAATGCCGAGATTCTGCACTTGCTCAAGATAACTCAAGCATTGTTCATAGTTCATCTGGGCTGGTTTGTGAAAAGGCGAAGAACGCGGATGATATAAGGCCGCAACTTTTTTCTGTCAACGATATCATCCAACATGCCGTGCTCAAGCAAAAATTCGGATCTCTGGAAACCCTTTGGAAGTTTCTGTTTGATAGTCTGCTCGATAACCCGCGGCCCGGCAAATCCGATCAGAGCATCTGGCTCAGCGATATTGATATCTCCAAGCATTGCATAACTGGCCGTGGTTCCGCCGGTCGTGGGATCGGTGCAAAGGGAAATATAAGGAACTCCCGCCTTCTCAAGACGGGCAATAGCCTGACTGGTTTTCATCAACTGCATGAGAGAAAGTATCCCCTCCTGCATACGCGCACCCCCTGAGCTTGAAATAATTATCACCGGCACTTTCTCCTTAAGGGCTTTCTCAAGAGCACGTGTGATCTTCTCTCCAACAACAGCTCCCATGCTCCCGCCCATAAAGGCGAATTCCATGGCACAAATGATAACACGAATGCCTTCCATCATGCCGATAGCGCTTAATACAGCATCGTTCAGCCCTGTTTTCGTCTGGGAGGTCTTGATGCGGTCAGAATATTTTTTCTGGTCTTTAAATTGGAGGACATCAACCGGAGATATATCTTCATCGAACAGCTCAAACTGTCCCACATCAAAAAGCATAAAAAATCTTTCCACGGCGGACAGCCTGAAGTGAAAATTACAGGTCGGGCAAACATGCATGTTATCCATTATATCCTGCTTATACAGGATGCGACGACAGTTGTTACAGCGTGCCCACAATTGTTCCATATGACTTTCCTGTTCTCTTGCGGCCCTGCGGCCAGTCAGAACCGTTATATGGTAAAGGATTTTATTTTTAAGGTCAATTAAAGTTTAAATAGCGCGGTTAAGACGGTTCTTCAAGATGCTTTTTCAGCATGTTGATTACCTTTTCCGGCGAGGGAAGAAGGACATCCAGGTCCTGTTCATCCCGGATATGATACAGGACAGAATCCATAAGTTTCTTCTTGTCATAGGGTTTTTCAAAATAATCGGCAGCACCAAAGAATCTCAAGGCTTCATTCCTGTACTGTGATCCTTTATACAGACCTGTTAAAATGATAACAGGAAGAGCTCCCTCTGTTTCATCATGGATTATCTTTGTCAGATCAAAGCCGTGTATTTTAGGAAGCATCGCCTCAATAAGGATCACATCGGGTTCTTTTGATTTGTACAGATCGTATGCTGCTTGACCGTCCGACGCAGGAATCACTTCCAGGCCCTGGGTTCTGAACAGTTCCGATAATGATTCCAGACTGTCTTTGTCATAATCCGCTATAAGAATTTTTTCGGACATCATTCACAATATTAGATTATGCCATCTTGGTTGTCAACGGTTCAAAACTTCAAGAATTATTCACATCCTTAAGCCGCTCCCGTATGTCCTTCTCCTCTTCCTCGGTAAGGACCCTGTGGTCCAATCTATTTATATATCCTATCTCCTGCAGTGTCGCCAGTATTTTGTCCAGACCAGTATCATAGGATTCATGGTCGCATTCAAATATCACATCTGGTTTGCCGGGTTCCTCAAATGGAGATGAAATGCCTGCGACATCTTTGATCTCCCCTTTTTCAGCTCTCTGATAAAACGCTTTAGTATCTCTTTTCCTCAAAACGTTTATAGACGCTTTGCAGTATATCTCAATAAACTCGCCGATCTGTTCACGGCACTCTTCCCGCATCTCATCATAAGGGGAGATGGTGACGGCAATTGCTACAACCCCATTTTCTGTAAGCATTCTGCATTCAAAACATATACGGTGGATGTTCTTATAAACATCCTTTCTGGAATATCCTAACTGATTGTCGAATTCGCGCCGGATCTGTCCGCCGTCCAGAATCTTTGTTTTAAGACCAAGACTATCCAGCTTGGCTGCTAACATGGCAGCCAACTGTTTCTTCCCACTAAAAGGCAATCCTGTAAACCATATGACAAAGCCCTTTTTTTTCATATTCATCTCCCTTAGAACCCTATTCCAATAAGCGGCCACAAAAATTTAGCCACAATAAGAAAAACGATCCATGCAATAAATTTTAATATTGTCCCGAACATCAGCGAATCCCGGATGCTGTAATACCCGGAGGAATACGCAATGGCATTAGGAGGTGTTCCTACAGGCAGGCAAAAGGCCAATCCGGCCGGGATGGTGACAGCCATAGTAAGAATTTCAGGAGATAATCCTGATTGAGCCACAAATCCATAAGATAGAGGAACCAGGATCACAACAGCCGCAGCATTGCTGATGGCCTCTGTCATCAGCATAGCCAGTCCGGATAAAATGACGATCAACAAGAACGGAGAGAGATGGAGGGAATCGAGTTGATGGGAAACCACCCATTCAACGGCACGAGTCTCATATAGTGCTTTGCCCAGGGCAATGGCGCCCCCATACATAACAATAACCCCCCAATTGATATAATCAGCCACATCTTTCCAGTTGGCAATATTCAGCACAAATACGGCAATGGCTGCTGCTATAGAAACGACTGCCAGGCCGACCCGATGCCCGGCGGTGATCCATGTCAATATCGCAATGATCATAATAACAGCCGTTTTGATCTCAGGTAAAGATATCTTCCCCATCCTTCGGAGTTCGGATGCAAGAAAGGATCTGGACGAAGAAACATCCCTAATCTCCGACGGGAAGAATCTGGACAACATAAAATATGCGATCACGGTCAGAATGACAGCTATAGGGGTGGCTGCTGCTGCCCAAGAGAGAAAATTTATTTCCCTTCCATAATTCTCTCTCAGAAACTCCACGGCAAGAGGAACCCGCGCCCCTCCCAGATAAGTACCGATCCCACCTATGACCGATCCCCATGCCAAAGCCAGAAAGAGGGACTTGCCGAGTGCGCTTATCCCCTTTTCCAGGCGGAGTGTTACTGCTATTTCCATAACAACAGGAAACATCATCGCAGCTACAGCATGTTCGGGCATAAAAAGGGCAAAAAGCGCAGATGTGAATAAAACACCGAACAAAAGACCTTTAGGACTGTGTCCAAACCGATTCATAAACAGGAATGCCAGACGCTTGGACAAGCCTGTTCGAATGATAGCACCGGAAAGGATAAAAACGCCCAGAAGGAAAAATACAGCGCTGTTTCCAAAAAACGAAAAAACCTGCCTATGTCCAAGAATATTAAAAGTTGGTAAAAGAACAATTGCAAGCAGGCTCGTGGCAGCCAGAGGAATGGATTGAAGAATCCACAGGCTGAAACAGATGACGGCCACACCCAGGCACTTCATACCGGCTGGGGAAAGACCAGCTGGAGGCCGGGAGATCAAAATGACAAGTCCGGTCACCAGACCTACTGTTAAAAAAATATTTTTTAAGTTAATGTGATTAGCCAATGTCTTTCATATCTCCCTGCGGCTGTTTCCACAACTGAAATGAGAAGCATACCATCATAAGGACAGGATTTTCAAGATGAAGGAATTCGGACATGCTGCCTTTTATAACACGAACAATTATGATATAGTTTTGAGAATGAAAAAAGAGAAAATCCTTGATTTGTCTGTGGTTGTTCCGGTCTTCAATGAAGCGGAAAATCTCATGGACCTCTACAGAGAAATCACGGATTCCTGCCATAAATTGGACCGAACCTATGAAATCATCTTTGTGGACGACGGAAGTCAGGACAAAACCTTCTCCACACTGAAGAATATTCAGGAAAAAGACCCAAAGGTCCGGATCATCCGCCTGAGAAAAAATTTCGGGCAGACACCTGCCATGTCTGCAGGCTTCCACCATGCCCACGGGGACATTATCATCACCCTGGATGGAGACCTTCAGAACGACCCCGGAGATTTTGGCATGCTCATCGGGAAACTTGAGGAAGGATATGACATCGTCAGCGGATGGAGGAAAAACAGGAAGGACAAGTTTTTCACCCGGCGCATTCCATCCGCCATCGCCAATTGGCTCATCTCGCGTATCACTCATATCAGGCTGCATGACTACGGCTGCACGCTGAAAGCCTTCAGATGTGAAGTCATAAAAAATATCCAGCTTTATGGCGAACTTCACCGTTTTATTCCGGCCATTGCCAGTAATATGGGTGTATCCATTGCTGAGATTGAAGTTAACCACCGGCCGAGAATACGCGGTAAGTCCAAATACAACATCTGGCGTTCCCCCAAGGTGATCCTTGATCTGATGACCGTCAAATTCCTTTTGACCTATTCCACCCGCCCTCTCCAGATCTTCGGCATATTCGGCTTCATCAGCGGCATTGTCGGGCTTGGGCTGGGAGTTTTTGTTTCCTATGAACGGCTGATACTGCTCAAAGGCAGCGCCAACCGGCCGCTCCTATGGCTGGCAATACTCCTTATTGTGGTTGCGATCCAGTTCATATCCCTGGGATTACTTGCTGAAATCATGGTACGCGCCTACCACGAATCCTCGAACAAACAGATCTATTATGTGCGGGAGATCATCGAATCCGGTTCTGATTCTGATGAAAAATAAAACCCCGTCCCGATCCCTGAAAATCCTCATGCTGGCTCCGGAGCCTTTCTTTCAGCCCAGGGGAACGCCCATAAGCATCTATTTCCGCCTGAAAGCCCTCTCCGACCTTGGTCATCGAGTCGATCTTATCACCTATCATCTGGGAGAGGATAAGCATTTTCCAAATGTTAAGATATTCCGGATCCCAGATCTTTTCGGGATAAAACGGATAAAGATCGGACCGTCTTTTACCAAACTGCCCCTGGACATCCTTCTTTGCCTCAAAGCTTCTTGGAAAATGATCACTGGAAGATATGACCTGATTTTCTCTCACGAAGAAGGGGGTTGGGCCGGCTCTGTGCTGGCCAGGACATGGAGAGTGCCGCATGTTTATGACATGCATTCCAGCCTGCCGCAGCAGCTTAATAATTATGAATTTACACGCTCGTCCCTGATTTCCTGGATCTTTCAATTCCTGGAGCGGATGGTTTTAAGCTCATCCGCAGGGATCATTGTGATATGCCCTGACCTGAGACGCACCGTAATAAAAGAAGGATTCGAAAAAAAGACCGTCCTTCTGGAAAATTTTATCGATTTTGATCACCCGAACCGTTCGGCGGATGAGATCCGGTCGAAAAAAATCCTTATTGCTCCCAAGAATGAAAAGATAATCCTTTATGCAGGAAATTTTCAGCCCTATCAGGGTATCCTGCTTCTTCTTGAAGCTCTGGCTGAACTCAAAGACAGGCCCGTCAAACTACTTCTCGTCGGAAGCAAAGGAGAAGAATTGGAAAGCATAAAAAATCTGGTCCATCGTATGGATCTGGGCAGTAAGGTTTTCTTCACAGGCCAGGTCCCCCCTTCTGATGTTCCTCTTTTCATCAATGTATCAGACGCGGTCGTTTCCCCAAGGATATCCGGTACCAACACTCCCCTGAAAATCTATTCCTTCCTCAAATCCGGAAAACCACTGGTCGCCACAAAACTCTGGACCCATACTCAGGTGCTGAATGAAAAAATCGCGATCCTGGTTGAACCCGACGCAAAGGGCATGGCCGCAGGGATCCATAAAGCCCTGTTCCAAGCAGAGGGACAAAAGCGGGCGCATACGGCCAAAGCGTATGCAGACAGGGAATTTACTTATTCCAGATATCAAGAAAAAATCACAATGGTTCTCGAAATGGCCCTTGGAAAAACAAAAAGCTGAGAAATGGAAAAAACGGCGTTTATCACTGGCCCAACAGGATTTATCGGAAGCCACCTGCTTCCGGCCCTTCAAGAGCAGGGATGGAGGATCAAAGCTTTCCTGCACAGAAGCGGACTTCCGGAGGGGTTCGACTGTGATGTCGTCCGTGGAGACATTTCAGATCTTACGCTTTTGCGGGATGCTCTTAAAGGAACATCTGTTCTCTTTCATCTTGCATCTGCTCTTGGCGGATCGATCATTCATAAAGAGGAATTTATTCGTATAAACACCCAAGGAACAAGAACCGTTTTTGAAGCGGCAAAAGCTGCGGGAGTGGAAAAGATCCTTCATTTCAGCTCTGCAGGAGTTTTGGGCCATGTCAAAGAGAACAGAGCCGCCGATGAAAAACACCCGACCTTTCCCATTGACACATACGACCGTTCTAAACTGATGGGAGAAAATACAGCCATGGAATTTGCGGAAAATGGCATGCACATCGTGGTCATCCGGCCGGGATGGGTTTACGGCCCGGGAGATAAGCGGACATTTAAACTGATAAAAGCCATCGCAAAAAAACGGTTCGTCCTGGTGACACGAGGAGCTACCCGTCAGACTCCGGTCTTTATTAACGACCTCATTCAAGGAACTCTGTTATGTTTAGAGAAGGGGCGCCCCGGTGAGATCTATCATCTTGCCGGGAAAGAGCTCTTAAGTGTAAAGGAGATGGTTCAAACTGTGGCAAAGGCATGCGAGGTAAAAATCCCAAAACTTTTTATGCCGCTTTTTCCCATTAAGATCGCTGCCTGGGGAATGGGAAATTTTTTCAAGCTGTTCGGAAAGGAAGCTCCCCTGACTATGGGGAGGCTGGCTTTTTTCATCCACCCCAAACCCATTGCGATCAGAAAAGCCCGGACTGAATTGAATTTCCAACCGCAGACCGATTTCCTGGAAGGAATGCAGCAAACAGTCAAATGGTATCGTAAGAACGACTGGCTGTAAAATGTCACTTTCTTCCCTTTAAGGACTCATCAAAATAAACCCTCTATCGAAGTGTCCAAGAATGGCCCTTACTTTGTCAGAGATCTTGATAACAAGGTGAAATCGTCTCGCCTCGAGGGGAAAAAATGTCGATTGTGATAGAATATAACAATAGGAAAATAAAGTTATTTGTGTGCTCACCGAAAAAACTCATGTAAACCCTTGATATTATATGTATTATGTGAAATATAGACATTTTTTATGAATTATTCGGACTAATTATGTTCAAGAAAAAGATAAAAAAAAATAGAACTGTTCGACTCTTGAGGGGATCGAGAGTGCTGTTCGTATGTTATGGGAATCATGCCCGAAGTCCTATGGCCGAAGGTCTTGCTAAAAAGAGATTCGGCAGAGACATCCGTGTTGAGAGTGCCGGTGTCAATCCGCTGTTTGAAGGAGCTGCAGACTTTGCGGTTCAAGTCATGAAAGAGGAGTACGGGATCGACATTTCAGTGCACAGCCCCAAACATGTGAGGGATGTGGCTATGGACCGGATTGATTATGTCGTCGCTATGGACCCTGCTGTCTACGAAATCCTCAACAAAATTCATCTTGTTCCTCGGGAAAAACTCATTCTATGGAGAATTGAAGATCCATTTTCTCTTGGTTTAAAATACTATCTAAGAACGGTCGAGAAGCTCTTTAATAAGATTCAAGAGACATTTAACATCTCAGCATTATCCTGAATCATTCATAAAAACTGCCGACAGGTTGTGTTTGACCTGATTACGGGACTGGCAGTACCTTGCCTCATTCTTCAGTCAAATTTTAAAACTATTTTTAATATTCAACACTTCATTTTGTATATATTACTTATATCTATACAACATATTGACATAAGTTGTCCAATTATTATAAAGTGCTAAAAGATATATAACATCAAATGGAAGGGACTGGAAATTGGCTCTGAATTTTGAAAAAAAATCATGAGTAAATCATCATACATCATCGAAACTTTTGATTTGACCAAGCATTTTACTTCCTCAACAAATTTACTCGATTTTATTCCAAGAGTTTTCAAGAAAGGGCCTGTTATTAAAGCCGTTGATAGAGTTAATATCAAAATAGAAAAAGGAGAGATATTCGGGCTCTTGGGGCCAAACGGGGCGGGAAAAACCACCTTGATCAAGATGCTGTGCACGCTGATTTTTCCGACTTATGGAAAAGCTTATGTGAACGGATTTGAAATAGTAAAGGACGGACATAAGGTGAGAAGATCGATTGGGCTGGTTACTGGAGAGGAGAGGAGTTTTTACTGGAGGCTTTCTGGCAGACAGAATTTGAAATTTTTTGGAGTTCTTTACAACATGGAACCTGCAGAAATCAATAGAAAGATAGATTATTTTGTCGAGTTGTTGGATATGCAGGAATACATGGATAATAGATTCGATGAATACTCAACCGGAATGAAGCAGCATCTCGCTATTGCAAGAATTCTTCTCAGTGACGCAAAAATTTTATTCATGGATGAACCGACCAAAAGTCTTGACTATCCGAGCGCTGTTCAGTTCCGGCAATTTATTAAAGAAAGAATTGTGGGAAGGGATAAAAGGACGGTTTTTTTTACGACCCACAACTTGAAGGAAGCCGTGGATTTTACGGACCGGATTGCCCTGATGGATAAGGGCCAAATAAAAGTCTGCGGAACGGTATCGGAATTAAAGAGTTTAATAAAAAATCCGGAGGCCACTATCGACGAAATATTTGAATATTTTGTGTAGAAGGATTTGATACTGGAGAAAACGACGTGTTTCTGAGGAAAGCAGCCGCATTTATAAAAAGAGATTTTTTAACTGAAATAAGCTATAAATCTGGATTTTTGTCGAGTTTGATAGGAATATTTTTTGCGGCATTGACTTTTTTCTTCATTTCCAAGCTTTTTGGACAGGCTGCCGCACCTCACCTTCAGGAGTATGGAGGAGAGTATTTTCCTTTTGTATTGATTGGAATTGCCTTTTCCACTTTCTTGAGTACAGGCCTGGGTTCCTCTGCTGCCGCTATCAGACAGGAACAGATGCTGGGCACTTTAGAAGCCATGCTGATTACTCCAACCAGAGCATCATCGATAACAATATGTCTCTCCCTCTGGAACTTCATTTTCTCTTCCTTTCATATCTTTGTTTATCTTCTCCTCGGAAGGTTTGTATTTGGAATTAGATTCAGCGTTTCCCAGCCTTTTCTTATTTTACTCATCCTCTTTCTTTCTATCTTAACATTCAGCAGCATAGGCATTATTTCTTCAAGTTTCGTGATGATCTTTAAACGTGGAGATCCGGTCAACTGGATTGTCTCAACTTCGTTTGAACTTTTAGGCGGGATTTATTACCCCATCTCTATTTTGCCTGAACCGCTGCAGATCATCTCCCATTTTCTTCCCATAACCTACGCCTTAAAGGCATTGAGAGGCGTGCTTCTTGCGGGTTATTCTTTTGCTCAAGTCAAGATTGAAGTTCTGGCTCTTCTTGGCTTTGCTGTTATTCTATTTCCACTGGCAATACTTTTTTTTGAGTACGCTTTGAAACGGGCCAAAAAGGACGGAAGTCTCTGTCAATATTAGCCTTTTGAGAGTAAAATATGTCCGAGAACATCCTTTACACGGGACAGATAATGAAGGGCATTTATTTTGGATGGTGGAATGCCGTTTTTTTGCGCGAGCATCTCTCTTGGGGGGAAAAGGGTTCTAAAAATAAATTTTATTTTATCTAAAGGTTTTTTATTCATCGCTAAGTGAACAAAATAGCTGAGACCTGAAGAAGATCTGTTTTCTGCCAATAGAGAAAGAAATTTCCTCTCACCTAATTTAAATTTCTTTGGTTTAAGTTTGTCTAAAATATCAGTTGGAATCTCTGTGTGAAGGACTCTATTGACCGCATAAAGTCCGCAGTAAACCATCCTTTCCAGGCCAAAATTATAGCTTTCTTTGACTAAGTCATCCCAATCTATTTTGTTTCGGTGGAAGTAAATAGCCCGGCTGATGTC
>CBDVEQ010000014.1:0-21639 GCA_965373045.1 uncultured bacterium
TTGCACGGGAATGATGGAACACGACGAAGCCACTGCGGTAAGATCGGCTCGCCCGAAGGGGAAAAAAGGGCCGATGATAAAAATAGGATTCAAGGATTCTAGTGGAAAGAAAATATATAAGAGTTTAGTTTAAAGCACTTGAATCCTTGACCCCTTGATTCCTCGAACCCTTTTTTTCAACGTATCGGCCATTTTTTATGAATAAAGCAAAATACTTGATTTTACAAGGATATTACAGGAAAATAATACTAACAAGGAGAAAGTGTCATGCGGGAGATAAAAGTTCTTTTTTTATTATTAATATTGGCTGTGTTTTCTTGGTCTTTTTGCTCTTTTGAGGAAAGTTCTGATACATATGCCCTCCTGCGTATGGAAATGGTCAAGCAGCAGCTGGTATCTAGAGACATCAATGATCCAGAGGTTCTGGATGCTATGGGTAAAGTCCCACGGCATTTGTTTATCGATCCCAAGTATAGGAATCAGGCCTACCAGGATTTTCCCCTGCCCATAGACGAAAGACAGACTATTTCTCAACCATATATTGTCGCTCTGATGATACAGCACCTCCAGTTGAAGGAAGGGGAAAGGGTTCTGGAAATTGGGACAGGTTCAGGTTATCAGGCAGCAGTGCTGGCCTGTTTAACACAGGAGGTTTATTCGATCGAGATAATAAAAGCACTGGCTGATAAAGCGGCGGCAACCCTGAAGAAATTGGGATATGATCATGTGAAAGTCAAATGGGGAGACGGGCATTTTGGTTGGAAGGAATATGCGCCATTTGATGCAATTATTGTGTCGTGTGCGACTAGCCATGTTCCCACGGCCCTAATGGCACAGTTAAAAGAGGGCGGACGGCTGATCCTTCCTCTGGGAGACACTCAAAATGTCCAGACCTTGACTCTGATCAAGAAACAGAAAGGCAAGCTTTATGTCCGGAACATTCTAAGTGTTCGTTTTGTCCCTATGACGAAAGAAACCGGTATAAAAAGGGACAAGTCACAGAGTTGAAAACAAGCTGTTTTTAGTTGCTTTTCAGAGGGGCTTATGTTAATTATGGAATCAGCAGGATATGATAAAATTTGGAACGAACGGTTGGCGTGCGGTTATGGGGGAACAATTCACGTTCCAGAATGTCCGCATTGTATCCCAGGCCATTGCGAATTATCTGAAAAACCGATTTTCAGGCGAGGAATGTTGTATTGTCATTTGCTACGATACGCGTTTTCTGTCCGAGCGATTCGCCTTTGAGTCTGCAAAAGTCCTGTCCCACAACCAGATCCATGTTTGCTTTTCAGACAGAGACGGACCATCTCAGGCTCTGGCTTATCAGGTTATCAAAAGGAATGCTAAGGGAGGGATCAATTTTACGGCCTCTTTTAATCCGCCTGAATACAATGGCCTTAAATTTAGCGTCGAGACCGGCGCTCCTGCACTGCCCTCGGTGACCGGTCAGATCGAATCCGAGATCAAAAGTCTTAGAAAAGAATATTCCTTCTGTCCTTATTCTCCGAAGTCGGAATTTATCGATAAGATAGACCTCCAGAAAGATTATCTTTCCTATATCCAACCCAAGATCGAATTTGATCTTATCCGGCGAGCCAAGATCAAGGTTGCCGTGGATCTTCTCTATGGGACAAGCAGGGAATATCTGGATGAGATCTTTGAGGCGAACAACATCCCGGTTGAAGAGATACACGGATACATCGATCCATATTTCGGAGGTATTGCGCCTTCCTGTACAGAGGAAAATCTGGCCGAGCTCAAGAATTTTGTCAAGCAAAAGAAATGTCATGTCGGTTTGGCCACCGATGCGGATGGGGACCGGTTCGGTATCGTCTCCGAGGAAGGGAAATTTATTTCACAAAATATCATACTATCGCTTATTCTTGAGTATCTGATCAAAGAAAAAGGTTGGAGAGGAGGTGTGGCCCGTTCAGTATCGACCACGCATCTTATTGACCGCATCGCAAGAAAATTTGAAAGGCCTCTGTTTAAAACACCAGTTGGGTTCAAATTTATCGCTGACCTCATGCTCCAAGACAAGATCATGTTTGGTGGTGAAGAAAGCGCATCTCTGGCCATCAAGGATCACCTGCCTGAAAAGGACGGGATCATGGCCGGACTTCTGGTCGTGGAAATGATGGCGAAACTTGGAAAAAGTCTTTCTCAACTGATCAAAGACTTGTTTAAGGAATATGGTAAGAGAGAGTACCGGCAAAGAAGTTTTCCCCTTACCCACGAAAGAGAGAAGAAGCTGCGGCAATTGATTAAGAAGCCACCCTCTAAACTAGCAGGACGAACAGTTGTGAATATGGAAATGATCGACGGGGTCAAGTTGGATTTTGAGCATGACGATTGGCTCCTTTTCCGCAAATCAGGAACCGAGCCGATCATTCGATTGTATTCAGAAGCCGGAAATGAAGCGGATCTCGCGCGGCTGATCAAATATGGGCTGGAATTGTTAGCCTGAATAAACCAAGAACGAAAAATGAAAAATAAAGACAGAACGGAAACCTGGAGAAAGGTCTGGCTGGCGGCGGTCGTCTTTCTCTTTTTTGTTCTGCTGATCGCATCCTTTTTTGGGGAAAGAGGATGGATCGAGATCTACAGGATTCAGAAGAGAAAGCAGATACTGGAGCTGGATATCGTGAATCTTATGAGAACAAAACAAAAGCTGGAAAAGCAAATCCAGGACCTTCGGACCAATCCCGAGGCTGTTGAAAAAAAAGCCAGGGAAAAACTCTGGATGATGAAGCCTGATGAACTTGTTATTATTAAAGAATAGAATCTGTTTTTATAAATGACCACCCTGTTGGACGGATTAAACACGGCTCAAAGAAAGGCTGTGATTCACGGTCAAGGGCCGCTTCTTATCATTGCAGGAGCAGGAACAGGAAAGACAAAAGTCATCACACAGAGGATCGCCTATCTGATTGAGCAGAAATACGCAAAGCCTGAAGAGATATTGGCTGTCACCTTCACCGAAAAAGCAGCCAATGAGATGGAAGAAAGGGTCGACCTTCTTATTCCTTACAGTTATTCATTTGTGGAGATCCATACTTTTAACTCATTTGGCGAGAGTGTTCTGCGTGACTATGCGATCGAGATCGGATATCCTCCGGATTTCCGTCTTCTGGATGATGTTGAGCAAACGATATTCTTCAGGGAACATCTTTTCAAGATACCCTTGAAGTATTATAGGCCTTTGAGCGCGCCGACCCGGTATATCCGTGAGCTTCTGACAGCCGTCAAGAAACTGAAGCAGGAAGGTATCAAGCCCGAGAAATACTTGAATTATTCCCAGAAAAGCCTTAAAGAAGCAAAAAATGAAGTGGAAAAAGAGGAGGCTGAAAAACATTTTGAGATAGCCAATGTCTACAAGGCACATCAGGAACTGTTTCAAAAAGAAGGGAAGATCGATTTTGAAGACCAGGTGACCCTTGTTGTGGATCTGTTTAAGATGCGGCAGTCAATCCTCCATTTATATCAGGAAAAGTACAAATACATCCTGGTGGACGAATTCCAGGATACCAATTATATCCAGTTCGAAATGCTGAAGCTGCTGGCGGGGAATCATAAAAATCTTACGGTAGTAGGGGATGATGATCAGAGTATATTCAGGTTTCGTGGGGCATCACTGAGCAATATTTTGAATTTCAGCAAAACGTATAATAAAGTGAAAAAGATTGTGCTTACAAAAAATTACCGGTCGACCCAGCATATCCTGGATACTTCTTATAAATTGATCCAGCATAATAATCCGGACCGTCTGGAGGTTCAGGAAAAGATCAACAAAAAGCTGATATCCGTTTCAGACTCAAAAGAAAAAAGCCTTCATATGCTTCAGTTTGACAGACTTTCTCATGAAGCGGATCGAGTGGCGGAGATCATTGGCGAAAAGATCCGGACAGAAGGATTCCAGTACAGCGATATAGCAATCCTGGTGCGGAGAAATGCTGATGCCGATACTTTCCTTCGGGCTTTGAATATGAAAGATATTCCTTTTCGGTTCTCTGGAAGCAGAGGGCTTTATGCACGGGATGAGATCAAGATCCTGATGTCTTTTATCAAGGCGTTGACGGATTTTGAGGACAACCGAAGCCTTTTTTATCTTGCTCTTTCCGAGATATATAGTCTGGATCCCTATGATCTGACCGTTCTGTCTAATTATGCGCAAAAGAAAAATGACCCCCTGCACAGGGTTTTTAAGCGGGTCTCTGATGGGAAAGATGATTTGGATCTGTCAAAGGAATCTCGAGAAATAGTGAAAAAGATATTTCAGGACCTTATGTATTTTGTCCAGATTGCTGGAACTAAAAACGCCGGCCATGTTCTTTATACCTTTCTTGAGAGATCGCGACTTCTAAAGTCCCTTGTGGAAAAAGAGGATATAGAGGCCGAGATCAAGATTAAAAATATCCGTATATTTTTTGATAAAGTAAAAAACTTTTCTGGCCTGACTGGGGATGACTCCATTCATTCCTTTGCGCAGTATCTGGATCTTTTGCAGCAGGTGGGGGATAATCCTGCAACAGCAGAAGCAGAGCTGGAGGAAGATGCGGTCCATGTAATCACAGTTCACAAAGCCAAGGGGCTGGAATTTCCTGTTGTCTTTATGGTCGGATTAGTGGCCGATCGATTCCCTGGCCGGGGCCGAAAGGAAAGAATCCAGATTCCGGATGAGATCCTCCCTGAGGGATTTCCTGAGGGCGGTCAATATATCCATGAGGAAAGACGGCTTTTTTATGTGGGTATGACCCGTGCCAAAAAAATCCTTTATTTGACTTGGGCCCAGGATTACGGGTTGAAACGGTTAAAAAAGGTTAGCCCATTTGTCAAAGAAGCATTGGTTCTGACCTCTATTCCTGGCGATGTTATCCGAACCACAGCCCTGGAGGAGATCCGGCGATTTGCCCCTAAGGTCAGGACTCCTTTACCCATCTATCGGCCGAAGAGACAGGGAATGCTGATACTGAGTTTTTATCAGGTGGATGATTATCTGACCTGTCCTTTAAAATATAATCTGCGGCACATCGTGCGCATCAAACCCCCTGCTCATCATAATCTTGTTTTTGGCAGGATCCTTCACAGTACTATCCATTTTTATCTTAAGTCTTTGATAATGGGAAAAAAGATCTCTGAAAGGGATTTGCTCAAGGAATATAAGAATCGCTGGGTGAATGAGGGGTTTTTAAGCCGGGAGCATGAAGAGATGAGAAAGACTGCGGGGGAAAAAGCCCTCCGTATGTTTCATGCCCGGTACAAACGTGAAGGTGTAATACCACAATTTCTGGAAAAGAATTTCAAATGGCATATGGGCAAACTTGGCTTTTCAGGACGCTGGGATAGAGTTGACTATGAAGACGGGGAAGCAGTGATCATTGATTTTAAAGCTACTGAAGTCAAGGATCAGAAAACCGCGGATAAAAATGCCAAAGACAGTCTTCAGATGGATGTATATGCCCTTTCGTTCCATAAGACCGGGGATAGACCGGTTCGTGAGGCAAGGCTTTTTTTCCTTGAATCCGACATCATAGGCCGTGCGCAAAAAGGGGAAAAAGAGATGGAGAACGCGCTTAATAAGATCAGGGCGGCTGAGTCAGGGATCCGTAGTGAGAACTATGAAGCAAAACCTGATTGGCATCACTGCAGTTATTGCGAGTTTCGGACAATATGCCCTTATTCTTTTGCGTATTGACCTGCATTATTCACGGGTCGGGGAGAGGCCAAGGATTCAAGGATTCTAGGGTTCGAGTGAAAGAATAAGAGGCCAAGGGCCAAAGGTGAAAGGCAGAAAAGAGATAAAGCCCAAAGCTAAAAGCAGCTTCGCCCAAGGTCATTTATTATAGAGGGCAAAGGATAAAGAAAGAAGAGCAAGAAAAGAGATAAAGCCCAAAGCTAAAAGCAGCTTCGCCCAAAGTCATTTAATTTACGTCATTCCCGTGGAAACGGGAATCCAGTTCTTTGAGCTCATTGAAGTAAGTGCCTGGACTATTTACGAGTCGAGGTTGATGCATCTGCAAGAGGCTGTTCGTGAAGCCGTATTTATATACTGCGAACGGACGGCAACGCAGCAGATGGGATAAGATCGGCTCGTAAATTGTTCAGGTCAATTGGGGGTGAGCCAGATTGGCATTAGAGCCCACCTTCGCTCATTCTGGAGAAGCTCGAAGGTGGAAAGAATCTTTTCCCACCGGGAAAGCACCTTTATTTTTGTCCTGGCGGTCATTGCACCCAGGAATACATCTAGAAATGAGTAATCTTTTGGATAAACGACAAGTTTGACAGTTTCGTTCCGGGCTATTCCGGCCAGTTCCTTTGCGCCGATAATGGCATTCGATAATCCGCCCAGTTCATCCACCAGTCCGATCTCCCTGGCTTGATTTCCTGTCCAAACCCGCCCTTTTCCGACTTTATCAACATCTGCCCTGGTCATATTGCGTCCTTCTGCTACTTTTGTCAGGAACTGGTCGTATGCCCAGAGGATCTCTTTTTTAAGCAACTGTCTTTCCTCTGGAGTGAACTTTCGAAATGAGGAAAATATATCCGCCCTCTTGCCGAACTTGATCTTTTCCGATGTGATGCCGATTTTTTCATAGAGTCTGATCATGTTGAACTTGCCGAAGATGACTCCTATGGATCCGGTCAGAGTCTGAGGATGGGCAAAGATCTTGTGAGCGCACATGGATATCCAATAGCCTCCGGACCCGGCCATGTCGGACATGGAAACCACAACGGGTTTTTGTTTTTTTGTCAAAAAAACCTCCCGCCAGATTGTATCCGAGGCAACGACCGACCCGCCTGGACTGTCTATACGGAGGACGACTGCAACAATGGATTTGTCTTTTCTCACTTTTCGGAGCCAGCGGATGACTGTTGAACTTCCCATGGATTGGAACGAGCCCTCACCTGTGTGAATGGCGCCCAGGCCATAGATTAGAGCAATTTTTTTTCCTGAGTCCAGGCCGACTGAAGAGGGTTTAATCTTGAGATAGGTTTTGTGACTGATACGGGTCAATTTTTTCCTGTCTCCACGGATCAGATCGACAAATTCGTCGTCGAATAGCAGGACATCCACAAGCCCCGCTTCGAGAGCATTGTCTGCATGAAAATATCCTATATCAATCAACTTCCTGAATTCGGATACCTCTTTCTCCCGGGCTTTGGCTACTGTATTGATGTATTGGTTGAAGATATCGCCATAGATGGATTCCATCATTTCTTTGTGTGCCGGTGTGAAACCCTCTTTAGTGAACATGTGATAAGCTGTTTTGTATTTCTCTACATGTTCGATCTCAGCTTCTATCCCCAATTTATCCAGAGTGTTTTTAAGAAACGGGATATCTCCCCCGATCCCGTTAATAATAAGCGTGCCTACAGGGTGAAGGACGATTTTGTCGCATGCTGTTGCCAGATAATATTCCTTATCGATATCCATTGTCTCGTCCAGATAGGCATAGACTTTTTTCCCGGACTTTTTGAATTCAAGGACAGCTTCCCTGATCTCATTGATCTTACCCCAGTCGCATTGAAGGAAACCGAGGCGGAGGACCAGGGCCTTGATCCGTTGGTCAACTTTGGCCTTGCGGATATTTGTCCAGATATCGAACATACTGAGAGGTTGTCTGCCTGTGAAGAGTGTAGAGAAAAAATCCGGGGTTGTTTTTTCTGCGATCTGGCCGTAAAGCTGAATCTCAAGATAGGATTGAGCTTTTACTTTGGGTGGTTTTCCAAAACTGAAGTAGAACAACGATGCAACAGTAGCCAGGAATAGGACAAACAGGACAAGAAAAATAATCAATATATATGTGCCTTTTTTCATGCTATCTCCTATCTTCTAACCATGGGTTAATATGATATTCCAATATACCAAAATCATAGAGTCATTAAAACCTAATATACGTTAATGGCCGAACAAGGTTTTTTTTATGCCTGATTCTGTTAATATAGTAACTCAATACAAATAATCCCGTATGATCACTTGGAGGAAAAAATAATGAATGCCCTTGAGGTTTCCAATATATCGAAAAGTTTTGGCGATTTTTTTGCAGTAAAGGATTTAACATTCGAAATATCCGAAGGAAGCATGTACGGTTTGCTGGGCCCCAATGGAGCCGGAAAAACAACCACGCTGCGTATGATCATGAATATCATCATGCCTGATTCCGGAGAGATTAAAGTTCTGGGGCAAAAAATGGATGAGCGGATGAAAGCCAGAATCGGTTACCTCCCTGAAGACAGGGGATTATATCCTAAAATGAAGGTAGGGGAGATTCTCCTTTTTCTGGCTGAAATAAAAGGTGTCAGAGGGGAGCGGGCTAAAAAACAGATCGATCTCTGGCTGGACCGGTTTTTCCTCAGTGAATGGAAGCAAAAAAAGGTCGAGGAGTTGTCCAAAGGCATGCAGCAAAAGATCCAGTTCATCGTAACCGTGATCCATGAGCCTGAGATCATCATCCTGGATGAGCCCTTCGGTGGTCTCGACCCTGTCAACACCAAGCTGATCAAGGACATCATGATGGAAATGGAAAAAAAGGGGCATACAATCATTTTTTCCACTCACAGAATGGAACAGGTGGAAATGATCTGCGATAAAATTTGCCTGATCAATAAGGCAGAGAAAGTGCTGGAAGGAAGCTTGACCGACATCAAAAAAGAATACGGCAAAAACACCGTGATCCTGGACTATGATGGTGACGGCAGCTTTATCAAAGAGTATCCTGGGATCGCAAAGATCGATGATTACGGAAAGTTTATGGAGATCAAAATGAAAGAAAAAGCTGATCCCCAGGACCTACTTGAAACATTGGTGGGGAAGATCCAGGTCAACAAATTTGAAGTCAGAGAGCCGACGTTAAATGCCATTTTTATAGATAAGGTGGGAGAAGAAGATGCGAAAGATACTGTCAGTCATTAAAAGGGAATATATTCAGATCGTCCGGACCAAAGGTTTTATCATAGGTACGGTCCTGGGTCCGGTACTTATGGCGTCTTTTATTGTTGTACCTGTTCTGGTGTCCGTCATATCTGTGGATAAACAGGAAACGATCGGTGTCGTGGACCTGAGCGGACATGTTTTTTCAGGGCTGAAAAATAAGCTTGACATGAAATTAAAGGATGGACAGAGAAGATATCTTTTAACGGAATATAAAGTTCGAAAGGATATGGATGGCCTTCGCGAAGAATTGAACCAGCAGGTCCTTAGCGACGAGCTGACTGCCTACCTCATCATCCCGGAAAATATTTCCAAAGGCGGAACAGCAAAGTATTACTCGCGGAACGTTTCTGACTTTGACAAATTACGTTCCATCAATGAAGCGGTTAACAGCGTTGTTATTGAAAAACGCTTGAACAAAGAAGGACTGGATCCCTCGAAGATCGCAGAATACTTGAAGCGCATCCGGTGGAAAAACAATAAAGTGACAAAAAGAGGTGTAGAAGAGGATACGGGAGGGACTTTTATAATCGCCTATTTTCTTGTCCTGATCCTGTATATGACGCTGTTTTTCTACGGCTCGATCATAATGAGAGGGGTGATCGAGGAGAAGACTTCGCGGGTCGTTGAAGTTGTGCTGTCCTCGCTCAAACCATTTCAGTTGATGATGGGCAAGCTGCTGGGGATCGCTGCTGTCGGCTTTACCCAGTACACGATCTGGGCTCTGTTCGGACTGGCTGTCTCCCAGTACGGCGGCAGGCTTGTTTCCGGGATCTTTCCACAAGCCCAGAGCTTTAAGATGCCCTCTATGCCGGCCTACATCTTTGTCTATTTTGTTGTATTTTTTATCCTGGGATATTTTCTCTATGGAACCCTTTATGCAGCCATAGGCTCTGTGGTGAACTCAGAAAAGGAAGCCCAGCAGCTTTTATTTCCAATAAGTATGTTTCTTATCGTGCCCATCCTTCTGATCATGTTCGTGATGCGCAGCCCCTCCAGTTCTGTGTCTGTGATCCTGTCTTTGATCCCGTTTTTTGCTCCTATCCTCATGCTGCTGCGCATCAGCATTCTTCTGCCGCCCTTCATCCAGGTGGCCGGATCTATTGTACTCATGATTTTGATGATTCTTCTGATGGTTTGGTTGGTGTCAAAGATCTATAGGGTCGGTATTCTGATGTATGGAAAACGTCCCAACATGAAAGAGATCATTAAATGGGTCCGATATAGCTGATATTTGAATAAAGCAGGTTAGACCCTGTCTGAGTTTTTAGCAATAAAATTATTTTTATGGTGTGAACCTTTTGAAAATTGTCTGCGTAGAATACTTTGAAGACAATGGAATGTGGACAAAATAACTCATCAGCATTTGCCAGGACGGAGAAGTTCTTTAATACAAGAATGAAACAAAGCAGGGAAGACAGCCGCGAAGACCTCCTCCTTCTTATCGACAGGGTCAAAGATGGAGATCGGGAAGCATTCATGGCTTTGACAAGAGCTCATCAGAAAAGTGTTTTTCTTGTGGCTTTTTCATTTTTCCACAACAGAGAGGATGCCCTGGACATTGTCCAAGAGACATTTTTACGGCTGTACAAGAAAATTCATCTGTTTCAGAGGGATAAAAATTTTAAAAACTGGCTGATGCAGATCACAAAAAATCTCTGCATCGATCACTACAGAAAAAATGCAAAAAAAGATTTCCTGGTAGACAAAGATAAAAGGGTTGAAGAAATGAATATCTCTGCCCGGGAAAAAGCGGAAAACCATCAGGATGCCCCTTTAAAAGATGTGATAACCAGTTGTCTGAACCAGTTGACAGAAAAACAGCGTAATATTTTTATGATGAAACATTATAACGATTTGGAATACAGGGAGATCGCGGAGATCTTGAATATTGCCATGGGAACGGTTAAGTCCCTTCATTTCAAAGCGGTTAGGAATTTAAGAGTTTTGATGAGTCCGTATGTGGGGAGGACCACATGAAAAAGTGTAAATGGGTCAGGAAGTCTTTAGTTGCTTTCCTTTCCGGAGAGCTAAACGACGAAGAACAGTCATTCATCGAAGCTCACATTCAAAATTGTTCAGACTGTGACGATGAATTACAGAAAACAAAAATGATATTCCATGCAGCGGATCTAAAAAAACAAGATTTTGACGAAGCAATGGATTCGGTCGATTGGGATAGCCTCCCTCAGAGGATTGCTTCCCGTGTTTTTGACCGGGAAGATACAACTAAGAAGGCAGCCCGGCGAGGAGGTTTTCAGCCATTTTTTTTCAAACCTGGATTCCGGCCTGTTCTGGCAGGTCTTTTCGTTGGGATTCTCTTCGGGTCTTTTGTGACATTTATAGCTTTCCGTGGCAGCAGGGACAGCAGCAGACAGCATGTTGAATTTGCCTTCAGCCAGTCTGCATTCGACCGTGTGGAACTGGAAGTGGCCCGGAGGGATACGATCGATTATCTAGATCAGAGCCAGCTTCTTCTTCTTGATCTTGTCCAATCATCCTCTCCGGCAGCTGCATTAATGTGGAAGAAAGGAAAATCCACTCAAATAGCCAGAGATCTGCTTTCCAAGAAAAAGTATATCAACCCCCAGCTTGATCGATTCCGGATGGCCAAAGCAAAGGCTATTTGTGATCAAATAGAGATCCTTTTTTATGAACTGGCCTTGATGAATGACCGGATGACGGATGAGGAATTCAGGCAGATTCGGGAGTTGATCGGAGAGAAACAGCTCCTTTTAAAAATAAAGATCGTTAAAAAGGAATTGGAACAAAGTGAGGTTTAAAGTGAAATATAAATCCGAAAAATTTTTGATCAGTATCGCTGTCATTCTGGTGGTTGTCCTATGCGTACAGGCTTCTGCCGGAGTCGACCAGGATGAAAAACTGTTCCAGGAGGCCAAGATCCTGATCTTTGATAAAAAATGGGAAGAAGCCCAGGATATATTGGATTTTCTTCTTGATGAATATCCCCGCAGTCCTATTTACTCCCAGGCCCTTTTTTATAAAGCGAAATGCTTGAAGGAGCAGGAAGGAAAAGAGGCTGAGGCCATTGAGATCTATCGAAGCTACATTGTGCAAAGGGATAAGAATAAGAGTCTGACAGAGGCATCAGAATCCGCCATCATCGAATTGTCCTTTCGGCTCTATGAAAAAACGGGGCGGAAATCCTATCTCAAGGAGATTGAAAAGCGGCTTTTTCGGAAAAACAAGAGCGTCAGATATTATGCAGCTTTCACATTAAGTAAAGCTAAAGACAAAAAATATGCTCGAAAAACCGTGCCGGTCCTGGAGAATATCATCAAGACCGAAAATGATGAGGACCTGAGGGATCGAGCCAGGATCTATCTTTTGCGTGTGGACCCTGATGCCTACCATGAAATGGAAGAAGAGCCATTTGTCAAGCGTTCCGGCATACTGAACATCCGGGTCCAGAACCGGGGGGAAAAAATCCCTGAGTTCTCTATCAGCATTCCCTGGGCTCTGGCAGATCTGGCCCTGCGCGCCATCCCGGCAGAAGTCTGGGAAGAATTGAGCCAGGAAGGATACGACATTGATAAGATCGTTAAAGAAATCACTCAATTTAAAGGTCGGATCCTGGAGATCAAAACAAAGGATTCTGTCATAAAGATCTGGATAAAATAGAGGTATCAATTGTGGAAGGATGTTTTTTCCCCGGATATAAAAAATATTTTGAGAATTTATTGATATAATAATTTTTTGTGGTATAATATATACATATCTGCTTTCGCTGGCTGGGCAGACCCTTCATCAAACCCCCTTTTGCTTATTTCCCAGAACAGCCAGCACTTCCCCTTTTTATTACGTTGACAAAGATTCTTTCTCACTCGATAATATACCTTTCTAAAAGCAGGTTGACCATGGCCAGGTTATATGAATATCAGAGTAAATTACTACTAAAAGAGGCGGGAATCCGCATTCCCAAAGGCGGTGTCGCCTCCAGTCCTCAGGAAGTGAGATCCATTGCGGAAGAACTTGGAAAACCGGTTGTCATAAAGATGCAGGCCTGGGTGACGGGCCGTGCCGGGCTGGGGGGGATCCGGTTTGCTGATACACCTCAGGAGGCGGCGGCCGAAGCAATAAAGATTCTTGGGATGAAGGTGAAAAACTATGTTATCGACAGAGTTATTGTCGAGGAGAAGCTTTCCATCAATAAGTAATTTTTCTTGGGACTGGTGATCGATGACGCTTCCAAATCCCCTCTGCGTGTTTTCAGTTCGATTGGAGGAACTGGTATTGAGGAGATCGCCCGGCATAATCCTGATAAAGTCGGCCGGTATGAGGTCGATGTTCTTAAAGGATTAAGAGATTATGAAGCCCGAAACCTGGTCAGAAAAACAGGGATTACCGGCAAGCTCATTCTGCGGCTCGGGGATGTGCTGGTCAAATTATACGAGGTTTTAAAAAAATATGATGCCCGCTCGGCCGAGATCAATCCTCTGGTCCTGACAAAGGATGGCCAGATCTATGCTGCGGACTGCCATATGGCTGTTGATGATTACGCCGTTTTCCGCCATCCTGAACTGGGTATCGAAGTTGCCAGGGAATTTGACCGTCCTCCTACGCCACTGGAAAAGATCGCTTACAAGGTTGAAGAGAAGGATTACCGGGGAACTTTTTATTTCCTTCAGATGAAGGAGGATATTGCTGACTCGGATAAAACCATCGGGTTTAACGGTGCAGGAGGCGGAGGATCCATGATGTCTATGGATGCGGTCTTAAATAAGGGTTTTGCACTGGCCAATTACTGTGATACAAGCGGGAATCCTGCTGCTAGTAAGGTCTATAGAGCGGCGAAGATAATTCTGTCTCAACCCAATATCAAGGGTTATTTTGCATCCGGTTCTGGAGTTGCAAGCCAGGAACAGTATCATTCAGCTCGAGGTCTTGTGAAGGCTTTTTATGAGGAAAACCTGGATATTCCGGCTGTCATCCGGCTCGGCGGTAACTTTGAAGAAAAAGCCATTGAAATTTTAAGCGATTGCCTTAGTGCCATCCCCGGAAAAGTAGAAGGCTATGGCTGCGATGATTCCCCGGAATTCTGCGCGCAGAGGATGGAGGAACTCATAAATGAGAACAATGTACGTTCTTTTAAGATCCGGCCTTTTGAAAAACCTGTGACGCCTGAAAAGAGTTATGCTTTTGAGACATTCACAGGGCGGGTCTTCATCGATCATCAAAAATGTGCGGATTGTTCTTCCAAGGGATGTATTCAAGAATGTCAGCCGCAGATACTGAAGCTTAAGCAGGGTTTTCCTGTTCTGGCCATCAGCGAGGAAGAGGCCAAGAAAGGGAAATGTACGGAATGTCTTGCCTGTGAGATCTTCTGTAAATTCAACGAGAGAGATGCCATCTGCATCCATCTTCCAATTCCCGGATTAAAAGAATACAGGGACAAGATATTAAAAAAATAGAACGGAAAAACATGTCTATACTTGTTGATAAAAACTCAAAAGTCCTGGTCCAGGGCATAACCGGAAGAGAAGGAGTTGTCCGGACCAAACTCATGACGGACTACGGGACAAATGTTGTGGCCGGTGTCACTCCGGGAAAAGGGGGACAGGAAGTACATGGCATTCCTGTGTATGATTCTGTTGAAGAGGCAGCAGAGAAGAAAGGGCGAATCGATATCAGCGTTATCTTTGTCCCGGCACATCTGGTTAAAAACAGCGCCCTTGAAGCGATGGATGCCGGTGTTAAACTTTTGGTTATAGTGCCGGACAGAGTTCCCATCTTTGATGTTCTTGAGATCGCGTGGTTTGCCCGGCAAAAACAAGCGCGTTTTGTCGGTCCCAACACACTGGGATTGGTCAGTCCTGGGAAAGCGGTCCTTGGAATGATCGGCGGCAGGGCGGAACGGGCCAGGGAGTGGTTCAAACAGGGCCCTGTCGGCGTCAGTTCGCGTAGCGGAGGTATGACTTCGGCCATCTCCTATTATCTGACCTCGGCCGGATTGGGACAGAGCACGATCGTCCATGTAGGGGGCGATGCAGTCATCGGCCTGTCTCATCCTGAGATCATGGAGATGTTTGAGAAGGATGAACAGACAAGGATAGTGGTCATGTTCGGCGAGATCGGGACCAGTCAGGAAGAGCGTGTGGCTGACCTGATCGAACAGGGGAAATTCACGAAACCCATAGTCGCCTATATTGGTGGGAAGGCAGCCAAATCAGGAACCCGGTTTTCTCATGCCGGAGCCATCGTCGAAGGGTCCAGGGGTTCTTATAAAACAAAGGTAAAGAGGCTGAGAGATGCCGGCGTTCATGTTGTGGATGCCGTGTCCGATATTCCGTATAAGGCTTTAGAAATATACAAATTACTAGGGGAGCAACAATGAGCGACCTTCACTGGAAAACATCCATCACCAAAATCGAGGCCAATAAAATCTCCATGAGGGGCTATCCTGTTGATGAATTGATGGGGAAGATTTCTTTTGCGCAGGGGATATATCTGGTTTTAAAGGGGAAAATGCCGTCTGATGAAGAGGGTAAATTATTAGATGCTATTTTTGTTTCTTCCATCGATCATGGTTCAAGCCCACCTTCGGTTCTTACAGCCAGGACCGTGGCTTCTACAGGGAGTGAGCTGAATGCCTGTGTGGCCGGAGGAGTGCTGGCTATATCCCGGTTTCACGGCGGTTCGATCGAAGAAGGAATGCGGCTTTTTTTAAAGATCGCCTCAAGAATGAAAGAAAAAATCAGCCCGGTTGAAGAGATTGCCGCTGCGGTTCTGAAAGAGATGAAGGAAAATGGGAAAAGAGCGTCCGGATTCGGTCATCGAATTCACACGCAGGATCCCCGCACCATAAAGCTGTTTGCCATGGCCGAGGAATTGGGCCTGGCGGGAAAACATGTTACTATTGCCAGAGCTGTGGAAAAGATTCTTGAGGGAATGTTAGGCAAAAAGCTGCCTATAAATGTGGATGGGGCAATTGCTGCGGTACTCTGCGATCTGGAATTTCCTCCGGAAATTGGGAATGCCTTTTTTATCATTCCGCGTGTTGCAGGCATTGTAGCCCATGTCCAGGAAGAGAAGACAAATATGCGGCCCATGAGAAAAATACACCCAACAGATTTTGAATACAATGGTCCCAAAGACAGGGAGTTATAAATGCGAAATAAATTGTTATCCTTGCTGCCCGAATTTCAACAGATTCGTGATGCCGAACTTAAGGAAAAAACCATCAATATCTGGGTTGAGGCGGTTCAGAAAGGCAACTGGACGTTAGAAGACCTGCTCGAGATGCCTTTCACGCTCCTCATCCAGCAGACGTCGGTCAATATCATCGAACATACGCGGGCAGTCACTCTTTGTGCGTTAAAGATCGGAGATGTGCTGGTCGATCAGTATAAAGATAAAATCTCTCTTAACCGGGACTATCTTCTTTCAGGCGCTCTTCTCCATGATGTAGGGAAGCTCTTTGAATACAAGCGGGAGAACGGCCGGTTCGTAAAAAGTGATGAAGGGAAACTTCTCCGTCATCCCATATCAGGGGCGGCCTTTGCTTATAAGTTCGATGTGCCCTCTGAGATCCTTCACATCATTGCCGCCCATTCCAGGGAAGGGGATGGGGCGAGAAATACAATTGAAGCTATTATCGTCAATCATGCTGACTTTGTTAATTTTGATATCCTGAAGGTGTAAATCCTGCTGTCTAAGGAGTGAAAATTGGGAAAAACTTTTGCTGAAAAATGCCTTGGCCATAAAGCGGGAAAACCTGTAACCGCTGGTGAGGTCGTTACTGTCTCCCCGGATTATCTGCTCTCACATGACAATTCCGCAGCTATTATCAAAGAGTTTCATAAATTGGGGATCCCAAAAGTAAAAGACCCCAAAAAGATCGTTATCATCCTTGACCATATTGTGCCTGCAGCTGCAGAAAAATATGCTCAGAACCACAAGGAGATCCGGGAATTTATCGCTGAACAGAATATTTCGAATTTTTTTGACATCCATCACGGCATCTGCCATCAGGTGTTTTGTGAAAACGGATTTGCTCTGCCGGGAAAATTGATCCTCGGGGCGGATTCTCACACCACCAGTTATGGCGCTTTTGGTGCTTTTTCGGCCGGGATCGGTCGGTCCGAGCTGGCCTCAGTCTGGGCTACGGATGAGATATGGCTCCGTGTTCCGGAAACCTTGAAGGTGGAAATGTCCGGTAAGCCGCAGACAGGGGTTTTTGCCAAGGATATTATTCTGAAGATCATCGGAGACAATGGCGCAGGCAGGGCAAATTACATGTCTGTCGAGTTCACAGGGACTGCAGCAGCGGATTTTTCGATGGCTTCACGGATTGTCCTTGCCAATATGGCGGCGGAAATGGGGGCCAAGAACGGATATTTTCCTCCGGATGATACAGCGTTCACCTGGTTGAACAAACGGGCCCGGGAAAATTTTGAGCCTGTTTACTCAGATTCGGATGCAGTATACGAGTCCGTGTTGGCATATGATCTGTCAGAAATAGAGCCTCAGGTAGCCTGCCCCCACACTGTGGATAATGTAAAGCCGGTCAGTATGCTTGATGGAAAGCCTTTTCATCAGGCTCTGATTGGTACCTGTACTAATGGCAGGGAAGAAGATTTGGAGGTTGCGGCCTTTATTCTGAAAGGAAAGAAAGTCCATCCTTCAGTCAGAGTTCTGGTTATTCCTGCTTCCAGAGCAGAATATTTGAATGCGATGAGAACAGGAATTTTGGAAAGCCTGTCCGAGGCCGGCTGTGTGATCCTGAATCCTGGATGCGGCCCCTGCCTGGGAGCCCATCAGGGGGTTCTTGCTTCGGGAGAGGTCGCTCTCAGTACAGCCAACCGGAATTTCAGAGGCAGGATGGGAAGTCGGGATTCCGAGATCTACCTTGCCTCACCTGCCACAGTCGCGGCTTCTGCATTGGAGGGAAAAATCACCGATCCTAGGAAATATCTATGAAAAGCGGGAGAGTCTGGAAGTACGGAGAAAACGTAAACACGGATGTGATCTTTCCAGGAAAATACACCTATTCCGTACTCGATCCGGAAGAGATGGCCGGACATGCCCTGGAAGACCTGGACCCGGATTTTGCAGGAAGTGTTCAACCAGGAGATGTTGTGGTGGCTGGCAAGAATTTCGGGTGCGGAAGCTCGCGTGAGCAGGCTGCAACATGTTTAAAATTCGCGGGAGTTCAGGCGGTTATTGCTAAGTCCTTTGCCCGGATCTTTTTCCGCAATGCCATTAATCAGGGGCTTCCTGTGATCCAGTGTCCGGAAGCGGTTGATGGGATATCAGACAACGAAAAAATCGCCATCGATTTTTCGGCCGGCAAGATCCTGGCAGGAGAAAAGATATTTTCATTTCCGGCTCTTCCTGATTCAGTCATCGGTATTTTGGAGGCCGGAGGCCTGATCCCTTATACAAAAAAGAAACTTAAAGGAGATATCTAATGGCTAAATATAGTATTGCAATACTGCCCGGCGATGGAGTGGGAAAGGACGTCATCGAAGCTGCAAAAATTGTACTTGACCGGATTGATATTGATGCAGAATATATCTATGGAGACATCGGTTGGGAGTTCTGGTGCAAGGAAGGCAATCCTCTGCCTGACCGGACTATCCAGCTTCTGAAAGAAACCGATGCTTGTTTGTTCGGAGCCATTACTTCAAAACCAAGGGATGATGCATGGAAGGAGCTTGATCCCCAACTCCGCGACAAAGGATATGTGTATTTCAGCCCGATCGTCCGGCTCAGGCAGGAATTTGATCTTTATACAAACATGCGGCCCTGCAAGGCCTATCCCGGGAATCCTCTCAATTACAGGAAAGACATAGATCTGGTGATCTTTCGAGAGAACACAGAGGGGATGTATGCTGGTGTAGAGTTTTATCCCTTGCCGGATGCTGTGCGAAAAGCGCTCCTCCTCCATCCCAAGATGAAAAAGTTCAAGGATGTTCCGGCTGATGAAATCGCTCTCTCAACGCGGATCATGACCAAAAAAGCCTGTACGCGGATTGTCAAAAAGGCCTTTGATTTTGCCCGGGAAAACAAGCGCAGGTCTGTGACTATTGTGGAAAAGCCAAATGTCCTCAGAGAAACAGGAGGTTTTATTCTGGAAATTGCACGTAAGATATCCAAGAACTATTCCGATGTGGAATTCTGGGAGGCGAATATAGATGCTATGGCTATGTGGCTTGTAAAAAATCCTCAGGATTATGATATTCTGGTCTCAGAAAACCTGTTTGGTGATATCATCTCAGACTTGGCGGCTCAACTGGTAGGCGGTCTCGGATTCGCCTGCAGCGGCAATATCGGTGATAATTATGCGGTTTTCGAGCCTACTCATGGTTCTGCGCCTAAGTATGATGGGATGTATAAGGTCAACCCTACGGCCACTCTTCTGGCGACTAAAATGATGCTGGAATGGTTGGGTGAAGATGATAAAGCCAATGATATGGAAGGAGCAATCGCTGAGGTAATCAAGGAAGGGAAGGTCAGAACATACGACTTGGGCGGAAGCGCAACAACCCTGGACGTGGCCCGGGCTGTGGCTGACAAACTCGGATAGGAATATGGGACAAACTGTTATCGAAAAAATTCTGTCTCGCCATTCACAGAATGACGTGCGTCCTGGACAGGTTATCTGGCTTGACCTGGATGTCCGATCCGCCCGGGACTTCGGCGGACCGAATGTCGTAAAAAATTTTGAAAGGGAGTATGGAAAGGATCAGGTAGATGATCCCTCCAAAACATTCTTTACATTTGATCTGTGTGTGCCGGCCTGTTCCATCAGGTATGCAAACAATCAGCAGATCTGCCGTGAATTTGCCCGGAAGAAGGGATTTCAAGTGTTTGACGTGGACCAGGGTATCGGTTCTCATGTGCTGATCGAAGAAGGCCTTGCATCTGCCGGAACAACGGTTGTTGGAACGGACAGCCACATGAATATCCTGGGAGCAGTCGGGAGCTTTGGCCAGGGTATGGGGGATGTGGATATCACTTTTGCTTATAAAACCGGAAAGACCTGGTTTGAAGTGCCGGAAACAGTCAAAGTTTTGATCACGGGACAGATGTCAAAGACTGCGTCTCACAAGGACCTGACTCTTTTTATCCTTAAACAAATGGGGACCAGGAAGGGAGCCCTGAGAGCTATTGAATTTTATGGCAGTGTGGTCAAGTCGCTCGAGCTTTCCGGCCGGATCACTTTGTGCAGTATGGTAACCGAAATGGCAGGAATCATCGGCTTCATCCCGGAGTATGATAAAACCTTTGCAGAGGAGATCGGGGAATTGTCCGGAAAGGCTTATTCTCCTCTTGCTGCTGATGAAGATGCAAATTATTCCGATGTTTTAACTATCGATGTCAGTGGACTTGAGCCCCAGATCGCTGCCCCTTTTCTGCCTACAAATGTTCATGATGTTTCTGAATTGTGTGGAAAAAAGATTGATTCCGGATTCATCGGATCCTGTACAAACGGGCGGGCCTCGGATTTTGCTGAAGCGGCCCGAATCTTAAAAGGGGATAAGGTCAAAGAAAGCGTTATGCTGAAAATAGTCCCGGCGACTCGAATTGTTTACGATGAACTTCTTCGCGAGGGAATATTAGCCGAGCTTTTTAAAAGCGGAGCTATTATAAGCAACCCGGGATGCGGCGGTTGTGCAGAGGGACACATTGGCCTGACCGGAGAGGGCGAAGTTCAGCTTAGTACCGGGAATAGAAATTTTGCAGGAAAACAGGGGAAGGGAGAGACATATCTGACAAGCCCGGCCGTAGTTGCAGCATCCTGTCTTGCCGGATGCATCACCGGTCCGGAGGATAGCTGATGACAGAAACAACACTTTCAGGAAGAATCTGGGTTCTTGCGGAGAGCGGACATCTGATCGAGGACATCGACACAGATCAAATCTTTCACAATGCTTTCCTGCATATCACGGACATCTCTAAGATGGGTCAGTATGCCTTAGGCAATCTCAAGGCATGGGAGGATTTTTCAGAAAAAGCAGGGTCAGGGGATATCGTTATAGCCGGAAGAAATTTCGGAGCCGGCTCTTCCCGCCAGCAGGCTGTGGACTGTTTTGTTGCGCTGGGAATATCTGCTATATTAGCGCCGTCATTCGGTGCTATCTACTTCCGGAATGCGGTCAATTCCGGGTTCCCGCTTCTTCGTTCCACTGAACTGGATACACTGGTTTTGAGCAGTCAAATGGAAACCGGAGACAGGATTACACTGGATTTTGGGTCGAGAGAAGCGAAAAATTTAACCAAAGAAACTTCCTTTACTATAGATACGATGAGCGGAGTTCAGTCTGCGATTTTCAAGTCGGGCAACCTGTTTGGTTACGGGAAAACATTGGACCGGGAGTAAAGCATGTATGTTCTGGCTGCGGACACTACTACCCCGGCTGGATCTGTTGCCCTACTGGAAAACGAGAAACTTCTGGCTGAATTCAATTCTGAAGCAGGTTTGAAACATTCTGAAAAACTCCTGCCGGCCGTGGATTTTCTTCTGCATAAGTTTGATCTGAAGGCTCGTGATATCGATGGGTTTGCCATTGCTGTTGGACCGGGGTCTTTCACGGGTATTCGGGTCGGTCTGAGCACTTTTAAATCCCTGGCTTATGCCTCGAGCAAACCGGTCGCTCCTATCGCCACATTAAATGCTCTGGCCTGGAAGCTTCGCCTTCCTCAGGCTCGTCTTCTGTGTCCTGTTATGGATGCCAAAA
>CBDVEQ010000015.1:0-21581 GCA_965373045.1 uncultured bacterium
ACTCCCAGACCCCTATTTCCTATGTCAAAGAAAATATCCCGCTTTTCGGACATGTCTGGGGCCGCCAGCAGCCGAGGCAGGCTCGCGTCATGATCAAAGTAAAATTTTAGAAATATCCAACCTGGATTATTCACAAGCCGAGATTGGTTATAAAGAGAGGATTCTAGGATTCGAGGATTCAAGGGTTCAAGTGAAAAGAAAAGAGATAAGAGTTTGTTGAGTTGAATTTTATTAAAATAACCCAAAGAACACAACGAACCCAATAAACTCTTCTGCCTTATTCTACGGTAACACTTTTTGCCAGGTTCCTAGGCTGATCCACATCAGATCCCCTCGCTGCAGCAATATAATAAGAAAACAGCTGCAAAGAAACAGTAGTCAGAAAGGGAGACAGCAGCGGGTTGACTGATGGAATCCGGATCACCGCATCCACTCTGTCCGAAATTTCCTGATCGTTTTCAGAAGCAACAGCCAGGACAAATCCGCTCCGGGTTTTTACTTCAGAAATATTGCTCAACATCTTTTCATAAACCCTGTCTTTGGGAACTACAACCAGAGTGGGCATTTTTTCATCGATCAGTGCGATAGGACCGTGTTTCATCTCCCCGCCGGGATAGGCTTCGGCATGGATATAAGAGATCTCCTTGAGTTTTAAAGCTCCCTCCAACGCAACAGGAAAACTAACCCACCGACCCAGAAATAGGAAATGGTTGTAAGATACAAAACTCTGAGAAAGTTCCTCGATCACTCTCGCATCGTTCAGAATCTCTTCTATATTGTGGGGGATCTTTTGAAGATCCTGGATAAAGTTCATTATTTCCTCTTTGCTCTTCATCCCTTTTATTGTGGATATGTGCACGGACAACAGCGCAAGTGCGCATAATTGTGCGGTAAATGTCTTTGTCGCAGCTACACCGATCTCCGGCCCCGCATGAGTGTAGAGGACTCCATCGGTCTCCCGTGCAATAGATGATTGGACAACATTGCAAATGGCAAGGCTTGGCAAACTCTCTGATTTGACAGCCTTGAACGCAGCCAGAGAATCCGCAGTTTCGCCGGACTGGGAGAGAACAACAATCAGGGTCCGCTCATGCATAATATGGTCCTTGTATCGATATTCTGAGGCATACTCCACTTCAACTGGAACTCCGGCCATTGACTCTATCATAAGTTTTCCTATCAACCCGGCATGATAGGATGTCCCACAGGCAATGATAAGGATCCTCTCCACACGCTTTATCACCTTGTCCGACAATCCGGTTTCTTTAAGATCGACCTGGCCGGTTTCGAGTGAAACCCTCCCGGACAGTGTATCCCGGACGACTTTTGGCTGCTCAAAGATCTCTTTGAGCATAAAGTGTTTGTAGCCTTTTTTTTCGGTCAACAAGGAATCCCATGCGAGCCGTTCCACACGTTTGTCCAGAGCATTTGCCTTGTAATCCCAGAATTTAACCCTTCCAGTATCCAGAACCGCCATCTCCTTGTCCTCAAGGAAAACAATGGATTTAGTATGATTCAAAAGAGGATTGACATCAGAAGAAACAAAAAATTCTTTCTCCCCCAATCCGACTACAGAAGGGGCTCCATCTTTAGCAGCAACGATCTTATTGGGGTCACGGGTGGAAATGGCGACGATGGAATAAGCTCCTCTGAGATCCTGAACAGCTCTTTGTACTGCCAGCTCGAGCAGATCCTCAAAATATTCTTCAATAAGATGGGCGATAACTTCTGTGTCGGTATCCGTCTGGAAAGTATGTCCTTTTTTGAGAAGTTTTTCTTTAAGGGAAAGATAGTTCTCGATAATGCCATTGTGGACCACAACGATCGTACCTGTACAATCCAGATGAGGATGGGCGTTCTCTTCTGATGGACGGCCGTGGGTCGCCCAACGGGTATGCCCGATACCATAATATCCTGATACAGGTTCATTTCATAAGCTTTCCTCGAGATTACTGATTTTTCCTTTGACCCGCCGTCTATTGATCTTGTCTCCATCTACAACAGCGATTCCGGCAGAATCGTACCCCCTGTATTCAAGTTTCTTCAGACCTTCGACGATCAGAGGCACGACTTTTTTAGGTCCGATATATCCGATAATACCGCACATTGGGATCCCCCATTGTATTATTTGCTTCTTTATCAGCCTATATTCAGCTATTTTCGACTATGGCTTTGAAACGTTCGTCACCTTTGACGTTATCAAAATCTATCTCGTTTTGAGCCAATATCTTAAAATAATCATCGAGCTTTACAGCTCTTTCCAGGTGAGTTACAGTTTCATCTATATTGTCCTGCTGCACTGATACTAGAGACATTAGATAAGGAACTTTTCCCTGTTTAGGTTCCATCTTCTGGGCTTTTGCCAACAGATCTATAGCCTCCTCAAATTTCCCCTGATTGGCTTTATAAACACCATTCTGATAATAATCGTCAAAGGTTTTTAGTATACCCGTCTTTTTTTCTTTCTTATTCATGCAGATAGACAGATAAATACGAGCCCGATCCACAACTTCCTTTTCATCTGGATGTTTTTCCAGGAAGGCAGAAAGAAGTTCTTCAGCTTTTTTAAAATCGCCTTTATGAAAGGCTTTCATCGCCTGCTCATATGCAGATATTGATTTTTGAAATGTATCTTTTCTTTCTTTAGTCTTGCTTTCTGGCACGTTCAATCTCCAAGGCCGGATTTTAATTAGTGTATTATATATAAGTTACCTCTTTAAAGCAAATATCAACTCAGATTGAAGTGGTCCGGATGCTCGAGTAAATAACGAACAGCCTTTTGATGAAGAGAATGTCCTGCTTTTCTGGCTTTAATATGCCCCAGGATGGGGGCTCCCAGCAGGGAGAAGTCTCCGATAAGATCTAAAATTTTATGCCGGACAAACTCATCAGGAAACCGGAGTGGTCCATTGATCACTTTTGTGTCATCTAATACAAGAGCATTTTCCAGCGATCCACCAAGGGCAAATCCCTGCTTCCGGAGGAATGGGACATCTTTCAGAAAACCGAATGTTCGAGCTGGCGCTATCTCTTTTAAAAATACAGCAGGCTCTAGAACCAGACTCAATTCCTGCTTTCCTATGGCCGGATGGTCAAAGTCAATCATATAGGTCATGCGGAAACATGTGTCAGGAAACACCTCGATTACCGCATCTTTTTCTTGAAGGCAAAACCCTCTTGTGATCTTAAATATTTTTTTTTGCCCTGGAAGGTTTACCAGTCCTGCCCCTGCAACTGCTTCTGCGAAAATCCTTGCGCTTCCGTCCAATATCGGGATCTCGCTGCCTTTCACTTCGATCACAAGGCTATCTACACCGGCCATAAAGAGCACGGCCATTATATGCTCGATGGTATGGATCTTCCAGGATCCGGTTACCAGAGTTGTGCAGTATTTGGCTTCAATTAACGCAGAATCCAGTTCGAATTCCCGATCGTCCAGATCGATCCTGCGAAATACGATCCTCCCAGTCTCGGATGGCTTTAACCATAGTTTAACCAATTCTCCGGAATGAACACCCACTCCTGATATCCGGATCTCTTCTTTTAAAGTAGCCTTATGAATCATGATGAAAAGTTTTTTCAGTATATAGTACAAAGTAACATTAATCTATAGGATTCGAGGATTCAAGTGAAAGAATAAGAGGCCAAAGAAGAAGAGCCCAAAGCAGCTTCGCCCAAAGCTATTTTAATTACTTTTCTGGCTTTCACCTTTTCTCGCGTTTCTCGCTTTTCTCGCAGGCGTTAACCGCCTTTGGCCTTCTTCGACTTCTATAGACAGCTAAGGATTTTTATAGACTGTTTTTCTTTGGCCGTAATTCTGATAGAATGAATTTATGAAAAATATGCTGAAAGACGTATTGAACCAGGTCCAGGCCGGATCACTTACTCCCGAAAAAGCCTATAACAAGCTTAAAGATCTTCCTTATCAGGATCTTCAATTTGCTAAAATCGACCATCACCGGGAACTGCGCCGTGGATTTCCGGAAATCATTTACGGCCAGGGAAAGACGGAAACTCACATCATCAAGATAGCCCGTGAAATCCTTAAAAAAGGAAGTAACCTTCTCATAACCCGTGTCGAACAGCAGGTATACAAGAAGCTTAAAAACGATTTCCCCAAAATTTGCTACAATCCCCAAGCCCGGGTAATCCACTTCAAACAACAGTCTCCTCCGGAAGGAAAGGGCAAGATCATGATCATTACAGCGGGAACTTCGGACATCCCGGTTGCAGAAGAGGCATATATCACCTGTGATATCCTGGGTAATGAGGCGGAAAAACTTATTGATGTAGGCGTTGCAGGCATCCACCGGCTGCTCGGAGAGTACCAAAAAATCCGGGAGGCAAGGGTTCTCATCACAGTAGCAGGGATGGAGGGAGCCCTTCCCAGTGTCATTGCCGGTATCACTGATGTTCCTGTGATCGCTGTTCCCACAAGTGTGGGATACGGCGCCAGCTTTAACGGCCTGGCTGCACTCCTGACCATGCTCAATTCCTGCGCTGGAGGGATCGGGGTCGTAAACATCGACAACGGTTTTGGGGCCGGATTTTTAGCCAGCCTGATCAATCATCTCTGACGTCCGGAACACCATTTTTAGACAAAACTGGAAATATTTTAAGAAATTTATTATGAATAACTTAGAAGAATGAATCAGGCTTGACAATTGGGGATTTCAAACCTATATTATTGAAGTTAATTTTTGTTCTCAGCCAAGAAAAACCATGGATTTAGCCGAACAGGTCCGACAAGTGGCAAATATCATCGATATTGCCGCCCAGTACACAACATTAAAACAGCGAGGAAGCAAGCATGTCGGACTCTGCCCGTTCCATTCTGAGAAGACTCCTTCTTTCACGGTCGATTCAGACAAACAGCTGTACCACTGTTTTGGATGTGGTGCCGGAGGAGATTTGTTCACTTTTGTGATGGAAAAAGAGGACCTTAGTTTTCCCGAGGCTCTCAAATATCTTGCTGATAAATACAATATTCCTATTCCAGAGATAAAAAAACGTTCTCCCCAACATCTCAAGCTGGAAGAAAAGCTTTATAACATTACTGAAACAACTCTGGCCTTCTTCAGAAAAAACCTCTTTAACACAAAAGAAGGAAAAAAGGCCCTGGAGTATCTGAAACAGAGAAATATAACAGAAGATGTCATTCAGGACCTTAAAATAGGATACGCGATGAACAACTGGGATTCCCTTCTGATTTTTTTCAAGGGAAAAAATATATCCCAGGATCTTCTCGAAAAGGCCGGACTGATCCTTCAAAGACAGAATAAAGAGGGGTACTATGACCGTTTCCGAGGGCGTATCATTTTTCCAATCTTTACGCTATCCGGAAAAGCGGTCGCCTTTGGAGGCAGAACTCTTTTCGATGATGACATCAAATACCTGAACTCTCCAGATACGCCCATTTATACAAAAGGAAAAATCCTCTATGGTCTCAATATCAGCAAGGAGGCCATTCGAAATGAAAAGGACTCTATACTCGTCGAAGGATACACGGATTTTTCTGCGCTTTACCAGGCAAACTTCCGCCATTGTGTCGCTTCATTGGGGACGAGCGTAACTGAGAATCAGATCGCGATCTTGTCCCGATTTTCTTCCCGGATAGTCATCTGCTACGATGGAGATGAGGCTGGCAAAAAAGCAGCGGGCCGGGCTGTTTCCATTTGCAAAAAGCGGGCAGTCAATGCCAGAGTTGCCCTGCTGCCTGAGGGAATGGACCCGGACAGCTATATTCAAAAATTCGGCAAAGCCAAATTCAAGGATCTTTTGAAAAACAGCATACCAGGTTTAAATTTTATCCTTCAGAATTTCACTAAAGCCAAAGAAGCAAAAACACCTGAAGATAAGGCCAGGGTTTCGAGAGAATTATTGACAAAAATTCTGGCCAATGTACAAGACCCTATTGTCTATAGCGAAACCATAAAGGAAGCAGCAGAATATCTGGGAATTGATGAAAAACTTCTCAGGACAACGATCAAACAAAAAACAGTCAAAACAAATGCCTCAAAAAAAGAATCGCTTCTGTATGCAGAAAAAAGGCTGCTTCAGATCTTTTTTGCAAACAGCAGTATTACAAATCATATTTTTAAAGAGCTGGATCTTAAATATTTTGAAGGACTTAAAAGCGAGCCCATATTCTCTTCTCTCGCAGAATTTTTCAAGCACGGCCGGGCTCCGGATTATAATACTTTAAAAGAAAATATCGACCCTTCCCTGAGGACATTACTTACAGAGGCTCTTATTGAAAAGGGAGAAGAGCCTACTCTGGAAGAAGCTGAAGACAACCTTGAAGCGATCAAAGATTATTACATCACAAGGCGCCGAAAAACGCTCACGCCCCAAACCGCCGAAGCCCAAAAAAATAAGGACGAAACCAGGGTCTCTTCGCTGCTCAAGCAAAAACAAGATTTAACAGAGGATTATGCAAACAAAAACCCGGACAATTGAGTTTTAATATAAGACACGTTCAAACATTAGGAGTTAACATTGCCATCTGATAATAAAATTCACAAGGATGATATTCACAAATTCATAGCTAAAGGTCGAAAACAGGGTTATCTGCTCTATGATGAAATTGACAAAACCTTCCAGAAGAGAGGTTATTCTTCCGCAATATTTGACGCTTTTCTCAGCTCCTTGGAGGATTACGGCATTAAAATCCGTGAAAGACGACGATCATCCACTCCGAAAAGGCGTAAAAGTGACCTGGTTTCTATTGAGGGACTGGAACGCACAACAGATCCCGTTAAGCTCTATCTCAGAGAAATGGGAAACATCTCACTTCTCACCAGGGAAGGCGAGGTCACCATAGCAAAGGAGATCGAAAGGGGTGAAATATCAATCATCAAAGCTCTCTCCAAAACCCGGCTTGTCCTTTACAATGTTCTTGAGATCGAAGACAGGATCCACGAAGATCCGGATATCATCCGGGAAATGTTCGAATTGAGCGATGATGACATCGCCGATGGAAAACTGGAGGATATATCTGAGCAGATTCTTGATAAAATCCGAAAGATCAGGGCTATGAGTAACAAACTTGATAAAATCCCGAAGACAAAAAAGTTCAAGCTGACTCGGGGCCGTATCATCGTTCAGATGAGCCGGGCCATCCGAAATCTCGGTATCCGTCCCAGTCATCGCGAGAATATCATAGAGACTCTGCGCAACAAATTGATCATTGTCAATGATCTAGAGGAATTAAAAGAGGAATTGAATGCTTCCTTGAAGCAGGCAATCTTGCGTAAATCCAAACGTAAACAGGCTGATCTGAAAAAAGAGATCAGAGAAGTTAATAATAATCTCAGAACACTTCAACAAGAAATCGGTCTTGACTCTCAAGCTTTAAGAAAAACCATACGTGCCATCACAACAGGACGTCGTATAAGCAACCAGGCAAAAAAAGACCTGGTAGCTGCAAATCTCAGATTGGTTGTTTCTATTGCAAAAAAATACAGCAACCGCGGTCTGCAGTTTCTGGACCTCATACAGGAAGGAAATATGGGGCTGATGAAGGCCGTGGACAAATTCGAATACAGAAGAGGATACAAATTTTCGACCTATGCAACATGGTGGATCAGGCAGGCCATTACTCGTGCCATAGCAGATCAGGCAAGAACTATCCGTATTCCAGTCCATATGATCGAAACGATCAACAAGCTCATCAGAGTCTCAAGGAGCCTTGTTCAAGAAATGGGCAGAGAGCCCTCGAGTGAGGAGATTGCAAAAAAAATGGATATTCCTATCCACAAGGTCAGAAAGATCATTAAGATCGCGCAGGAACCAATTTCACTGGAGACTCCGATCGGCGAGGAAGAAGACAGCCATCTGAGCGACTTTATCGAAGACAAGGTCATCCCCTCTCCTCCGGATACCGTTATCCATATTAATCTGAGAGAACAGATCGGAGACGCCCTGAGAACATTGACTGATAGAGAGGCAAAGGTCCTAAAGATGAGATTCGGGTTGGGAGATGGGAATGAACACACCTTGGAAGAGGTGGGTCAACAGTTTAAAGTTACTCGAGAGCGGATCCGGCAGATCGAGGCCAAAGCTTTAAGAAAACTCAAACATCCCAGCCGAAGCCGAAAATTAAAGTCTTTTACAGCAGTAGATTAACCTTCTATGAGTCGAATTCTGGCACTTTGATTGACTAGAGGATTGATATTTGCTATAAGGATGTGGTAGGGCCTATAGCTCAGCGGTAGAGCCACCGGCTCATAACCGGTTGGTCCCAGGTTCGAATCCTGGTAGGCCCATTTCATTGCCGAGGAAACGATGTGGAAACTGTATTTAACTATATGATTCAACTGCAAAAACTGGACAACCATATCCATGAAGTCTCCCTTTTCCTCGAAAGCATCCCCTCCCAGATCTCCTCGATCGACTCTGAAATCAAGGAAAGCGAGCAGATCGTCGAAAAAGCAAAAAATAAACTGGAGCAGAACCAGCAAAAACGCCGTGATCTTGAATCAGATGTCCAAAGCCTGAAAGACAAACTGGCCAAATACAAAAGCCAGCTCAATATGGTCAGGACGAATATAGAGTACAGGTCTCTACTCAAAGAAATCGATGATGGGCAGGTAATGATCGATTCAAGAGAAGAGGACATCATCAATGCAATGATGACGGCGGACAAACTTGAGGAAATAATCCAGGATGCCTGTCAGGAAGCAGCTAAAACCAAGGATGCGCTGTCGAAAAAAAAGGATGATCTCAACGGGTCCAAAGACATCCAGGAACAGGAAATGGCGAAACTCCTTCAACAGAGAAAAGAACTGCTGCCCGGAATCCCATCGGATTCGATAAATATTTACTCCAAATTGGCAAAAAAATTGGAAGGAATCGCTCTGTCTCCTGTTACTGATGAATTCTGCGCGATGTGCTATATGCGCATACGCCCTCAGATGCTGAACGAGATCAAGACTAAAAGCAAGATCATTCTCTGCGAAAACTGCGGACGTATTCTCTATTTTAAAGAAGGAGACGAAGCGGATCAATCAGCGTAAAGCTTATTGATCTCCTTATTGTATTTATCCTCAACAATATTTCTCTTCACCTTCATGGAAGGAGTAATCTCTCCCTTATCAATCTCAAACTCCCTGTCCAGTAGGACGATCTTCTTTACTTTTTCATAAGAGGCAAGATTGGGTGTCATCCGGTCGATTTCTGACTCAACAAAACTGATTATCTGCTCGTTTGCCGCAAGATCTGCATGTGACTTAAAGTCGATCTTGTTCAATGCTGCATATTCTTCCAGTTTTTCATATTCAGGAATCACAAGGGCCGAGATAAATTTCCGCTGATCTCCGACAACAACAATATTGGAAATATAAGGATTGGTTTTCACCAAATTCTCGATCTGCTGAGGAGCGACATTTTTTCCACCCGCAGTCACAATAATGTCTTTTTTCCTATCTGTTATGACCAGAAACCCGTCATCATCCAGATGGCCGATATCTCCTGTTAAAAGCCAGTCGCCATCCATCACTTCAGCGGTCGCTACATCCATTTTATAGTAACCCTTCATGATATTCGGGCCTTTTGCCAAAATCTCACCATCTTCCGCGATCTTTACCTCAACACCGGGAAGAAGCTTTCCTACTGTACCAAATCTCAGGTTGTCAAATGTATTGATAGAAATGACCGGGGAAGTTTCTGTCAAACCATATCCTTCCAGAACCACGATTCCTATGGCATAAAAGAACTCTGCAATATCCTTTGCCAGGGCTGCTCCGCCCGAGACAAAGAACCGAACCCTCCCACCAGTCTTCGCGACTATCTTTGAAAAGACAAGTTTATTAGCCACTTTTCTTTTAAACTTGAGGCCTCCGGAAACAGGCTCTTTATTCAACATTTTTTTGCCATACTCCTTGCCTACTTTAACAGCCCAAAAGAATATCTTCCGTTTCAGGGAAGAACTGGCAAGGACATTGTCTATGACCTTGGCATAGATCTTTTCCAGCACACGGGGAACATTGACCATAATATGGGGCCGGATTTCCAACAAATTTTCGCCCAGAGTCTCCAGGCTTTCCGCATATGCGATGGAACATCCCTGGTGGACATAACCGAACGTCACCATTCTTTCCAGGACATGGGACAGTGGTAAAAAGGACAGGACTGTGTCTTTTTCTGTAATATCAATGATTTTTAAAACTTCTGTGATGTTGGACATAAAATTATCATGTGTCAGAATCACTCCCTTGGGCAGTCCGGTCGTCCCGGATGTGTAGATTATCGAGGCCACATCATCCGGTTTGACGGCAAGTGCCGTTTTTTCAAAAAGACCGGGGTCTTTTTGATCGAGCGCTTTTCCCTTTTCAAAAACTTCCTTCAGATTCAGCGCTCCATCAGGAGCTGTCTCCTGAAATGTGATAAAATGATCAACCTTCATCAGCTCGCTCCGGATAACTTCGATCTTTTCCCAAAGCTCCGGACTTGCGCAAATAAGAAATCTCGCATCCGAATTTTCTATGATATACTTCATCTGCTCAGGCACAAGAGAATTGTATATGGGAATCGTAATGCCCCCCAGGCAGAGGGATGCAAAATCCGACATCACCCATTCCGGGCAGTTCTCAGAAAGGAGTATCATCTTGTCTCCGGACTGAAAGCCCAGATCCTTTAATCCCAGTGCAAGGTATTTGACCCGATCCCCCCATTCCTCGGTCGAGATCGGTACATACTGCCCTTCCTTTTTGTACAGCATAAAGTCAGGTTTTGGATAGGATTTGATAGTATTCAAGAAAAGTTGACTAAGCGTCTTGATCATTTAAGCCTCCTTCATAATAAGTGGCTCAATTTTATGTAAGTCAAGATGATAATGTCAAGCTAATCTCTTCCGGGCTTTTCAGCTTTCAGTCGCCTTTGCCAAAGAGCAGACCTTGTCTTTTTCGTCAATATTGATGATCCTGACTCCCTGAGTAGCCCGTCCGATCGGCCTGACGGCGGTGGACTGGATCCGTATAACCTTGCCGTTCTGCGTGATAAAAAGTATTTCCTCATTGGATATTCCGGTCATCCCGATCGCCTTTCCCAGTTTCTTGTTGACTTTAAGATTGGCAACACCCAAGCCCCCCCTTCTATGTGTGGGGTAAAGTCTGACATCGGTCTTTTTTCCATATCCATTCTCACTGACTGTAAAAGCGAACTCTTCCTTTTCACTGATCACGATCATGCCGATTATTTTGTCCTTGGGATTCAATCGAATTCCCCTTACACCGGCAGCCTGCCGGCCCATGGGCCGGATCTGGCTTTCATGAAATTTAATAGCCTTACCCATCTCTGTGCCGATCATGATATCTGCTTTTCCGTCTGTGATCTTGACCATTATAAGTTCAGCCTTTGGATGTATGGTCATAGCCAGGATACCATTGCGCCGAATATTGCGGAAATCACTCAGTTTCGACTTCTTGATATGCCCGTCTGAACTCAACATCAGCAGATAGCGGTTTTCAGAAAATTCCTTGACCGCTACAATGGAAATCGCCCTCTCCCCTTGATCAAATTGGATCAGGTTGTTGATGAATTTTCCTCTGCCGGACACGCCAACATCAGGAACCTCCAGGGCTTTAAGCCAATGGAGCATTCCCTTGTTGGACAGAACAAGAAGATAGCTGTGTGTGGATACGACATATACATCCCGCACAATATCTTCGGCCTTCATCAAAATACCTTTTCTCCCTTTTCCTCCCCGGCTTTGGAAGCGGTAATTGCTTAGAGAAGTGCGTTTGACATAACCTGATGACGTGTAAGTGACGACCACTTCCTCTTCTTTAATCAGGTCTTCTGGATTGATCTCCTTTATGTCCTCACTCATGATCTCAGTCCTGCGTTTGTCCTGATACTTTTCCTTGACCTGCTCAAGCTCTTCAACGATGATCTTAAGTATGAGTTTTTCGCTGCTTAGAATCTTTCTTAGTCTAGCGATGAGCTTTTTTAATTCTTTGTACTCTTTTTGTATTTTTTCCCGCTCCATCCCTGTCAATTTCTGGAGTTGGAGATCCAGTATAGCCTGAGCCTGTATTTTTGTCAGATGGAATTTTGTGATCAATCCGTTGCGGGCCTTATCGACCGTCTGTGATGCCCGGATCAATTTGATGATGGCATCCAGGTTATCAAGAGCAATAGTCAGGCCTTCCAGGATATGGGCACGGTGCTCGGCCTTTTTCAGCTCAAAACGTGTCCGTCTCCGAACCACATCCTGCCTGTGGGATATAAAATACCGCATCATATCCCGGAGGCCCATTAGTTTGGGCTGTTTCTCGAGGATCGCCAGAAGAATGATCCCATAAGAAATCTGAAGGGATGTGTGTTTATACAGACTGTTCAGGATGATCTCAGGAAGTTCACCCCTTTTAATCTCAAAAACAATGCGCATTCCGTCCCTGTCCGACTCGTCACGAATATCTGCCACTCCTTCTATCTTTTTACTGTTGACAAGTGCTGCAATATTTTCCAGAAGCCTCCCTTTGTTAACCTGATAAGGAATCTCTGTGATAACTATACGGTCCCTATCGTTTTTTCTCCCACGCTCGATCAAAGCCCGGGCCCTTATTTTGATGGAACCTCTTCCCGTCTCATACGCACTTCGGATACCGTCAAGACCAAATAAGAAACCACCTGTGGGAAAGTCAGGACCAGGCACAAATTCCATCAGCTTATCAAGTTTGGCATCCGGATTGTGGATGAGATGGATAACACCGTCTATAACCTCGCTCAGATTGTGGGGAGGAATATTGGTCGCCATGCCCACGGCGATCCCAGAGCTGCCATTAACAAGCAAATTGGGAAACCTGGCGGGTAAAACTTCGGGCATTTCCAGGCTTTCATCATAATTAGGAACAAATCTGACAGTGTCTTTCTCGAGATCGGTTAAAAGTTCATGAGTGATCTTTTTCATCCGAACTTCGGTATACCGCATAGCTGCCGGAGGATCACCGTCTATGGACCCGAAGTTTCCCTGGCCGTCAACCAAGGGATAACGAAGGCTGAAGTCCTGAGCCATACGCACAAGAGCATCATAGGCCGCGGTATCTCCATGGGGATGATATTTTCCGATCACATCACCGACGATACGGGCAGATTTTTTATAAGGTTTATTCCATGAATTGCCGACATCATGCATGGCATAAAGTGTACGGCGGTGGACAGGCTTAAGCCCATCCTTGACATCCGGAATGGCCCGGCCCACTATCACGCTCATAGCGTAATCCAGATAAGACCGCCTCATTTCTTTTTCCAGGCTAATCTCTGTCAACTTGTCTGTCATTTGTGATTCCTTGGTCATTTCTCTGCTATGCTTTTCTACTGTTCATTTATGGTATTAAATATCCAGGTTCTGTGCTTCCAATGCATTTTCCTGAATGAATTTCTTCCGGGGTTCAACCTCATCTCCCATAAGAATGGTGAAGATCTTATCCGCTTCCACTGCATCCTGAATGGAAACCTTGAACATATACCGGATCTCGGGATTCATGGTGGTGTCCCACAGTTGTTTTGGAGCCATCTCTCCCAGACCTTTGTACCTCTGGATCGTTACTCCTTTCTTTCCGTATTTATAGAGATGATCCAGCAGTTTTGATTCATTTTCAATAGTAATAGTCTCAGTGGAATTTAATATCTTAAAAGGCGGTTTGATCGTTTTTAGATCCCTTTCGATCTTGACCAGGTTACGATATTCCACAGACCGGATCAGGCCGATATCCACTTTTGTAGTAATGCTCATTCCGTTGATATGGAAATCGACCGCCAGTTCGAAAGTCCCATGTTCCTCGTTTTTGCTCAAAACAGAAACGATCTCCATGGCTTTCAATTCTTTTTGTATCTTTTCCATCTGCTTCTGACTTGTGAGAAATTCACGATTTTCAACACCGTTCTCCAGCAGGATCTGAATCAGGAAAAACGGATAATCCCGGCGCTCCAGTATCTGAATAAAGCTTTTCCTGGCAATGATCTTCTTGAGATATCTTCTGAACTTGTCTCCCTTGATCTCTTCTTTTTGGCCTTTGACCTTGAGCCGGAATTCCTCGGATATTTTTTTGAGCATGTATTCTTCAAAAGAGCGCTCATCAAGCAGATATTGGAAAGACTTACCTCTTGAAATCTTGTACAGCGGAGGCTGCGCGATGAAGAGATGTCCCTTTTCTATAAGTAGGGGCATCTGCCGGTAGAAAAATGTCATTAGAAGCGTCCGGATATGCGACCCATCCACATCCGCATCAGTCATAACTATAACTTTATGGTATCTCAATTTTTCCAGGTTAAAATCCGCGCCTTCGACTCCTGTACCCAGCGCAGAAATGATAATACCGATCTCTTCGCTCTTCAGAACTCTGTCGAACCGGGCTTTCTCAACATTCAGGATTTTTCCTTTAAGGGGCAATATCGCCTGGAACCGGCGATCCCTCGCTTGTTTTGCAGATCCGCCTGCAGAATCCCCTTCAACAAGGAATATTTCGCTCCGTGAAGGATCCCGCTCCTGACAGTCTGCAAGTTTTCCAGGGAGCGAAGTGGATTCAAGAACACCCTTGCGCCGTGCCAATTCGCGTGCCTTTCGGGCAGCCGCTCTGGCTCTGGCCGCATCCACCACTTTCATCACGATCTTTCTAGACAGCGAAGGATTTTCTTCAAAAAAAATGGATAGCTGTTCATTCACAATGGATTCAACAATCCCCTTGATCTCGCTGTTACCCAGTTTTGTTTTGGTCTGTCCTTCGAACTGGGGATTTTTAATCTTCAGGCTCAGCACAGCACACAACCCTTCACGAGTATCATCTCCGGACAGGTTCTGTTTGAAGTCTTTGTTGAGTTTATGGGAATTGGCATAATGATTAATAGAGCGTGTCAGCGCTGCCTTAAAACCAATCAGGTGTGTTCCTCCCTCCGTGGTATTTATATTGTTTACAAAAGTAAAAATTGTTTCCGTATAACTTGTATTGTATTGGAGCGCCATCTCAACGATCACATCGTCACGGTTACTTTCAAAACAGATCGGTTTGGGATTGATCGGCGTTTTATTCTGGTTCAGATACTGAACGAATTCCCTGATCCCACCCTTGTACTGAAACTCATGTGATTTTCCCGTTCTTTCATCCGCGATGGTGATCTTAAGACCTTTGTTCAGGAAAGACATTTCTCTTAGTCTCTGACTCAAAATATCGAAGTTAAAATCCGTGCTTTTGAACACTTCTACATCAGGCTTGAATGTGATTTTGGTGCCGGTATTTTTTGTCTTTCCGATTTTAGTCAGCTTGGAAGTGGGAATTCCCCGCTTATAGGCCTGGGTATAAACACCTCCGTCTCTTTTTACCTCCAGTTCCAGATTTTCAGCAAGAGCGTTAACAACGGAAACACCAACACCATGAAGTCCACCAGATATATGGTAAGATTTCTGGTCGAATTTTCCACCCGCATGCAGTGTTGTCATAACAATTTCAGCAGCCGGCTTCTTCTCTTTTTTGTGCATCCCCACTGGAATGCCGCGGCCGTTATCGATGACAGTAACGCTGGAGTCCACATGAATGGTTACCTCGATTCTGGAACAATATCCAGCCAGGGCTTCATCTATACTGTTGTCTACAACTTCATAGACCAGATGATGCAGACCCTCCTGGCCTGTGCTGCCAATATACATAGCCGGGCGTTTCTTGACGGCTTCCAAACCTTTTAGGACTTTTATGCTTTCTGCCGTGTATTTTTTATTACTCATTTTGTTATTTCATTTTAGATAAAAATAGGGCTTCAGAGATGAAAATATCATAAAAACAAAGGGAAGTTTTTCGCATAATTAATTTTACCTTATATGGGGAAAATAGTAAAGAAAAAGCATGGAAATACTTGCCTATTTTTTGAGGACATCTTCCGGCCATTTAGGGCCACTTTAAAGACTCAAAATACCCGATGTTTTTCTCATAATATTATTACTGAGATAACGAGATGAACGAGACAAACGGGATGGGCGGCATAACCGGGATATTTAGCTTTCATCTTTTTGATATTACCGCTATAATGGCAAAACATGGCCGGGGCGTGGCGCAGTCTGGTTAGCGCGCTGCGTTCGGGACGCAGAGGTCATGGGTTCGAATCCCATCGCCCCGACCACTTCCATCCCTAACATATCCATAAGTTATGTTATTTATTGACAGATAAATACGACAATAAACGACATTAAACGACAATTCCGCCACTTACATTGACATAAAGACTTATTGCTTTAAATTAGTAGTGTATATCACGGCTGAAAAAGGTGTGGCTGAAGTCAAAAACGCAAAAGGGGGGGGCTTTTTTCCTTGCTAAATGTGAAGCTCTATAATATCTTCATCCTCAAGTATATAATCCCGGTTCACCTTTTGGCCTTGATACTTATTTACACCCCAGATCCGGGCAAATTTTAATTTTTGCGCGAAATCCTTGTGTACAGTCTTAGCCATATCCATCAGAGTACTGCCAGTCTTAAAAACATAGGGATCCTTTCTGTCCACATCTTTTCCAGGAATCTTGCTGTAAACACGTAGAATTTTAAGCATACAGAAGATCTCTGATCTCAAAGCATCGAGACCGTCTTCTGTTTTTGCGGACACTGATACCATTCGGAACATGCCTTCTAATCCTTCTTTTAAAGTCCGAACCTTAGTGCCTCCCGGATCCTGGTCTGACTTATTTGCTATCACCAATGTTTTTTCATAAGGGATCTGCCTTGAAGAATGGATTTCTGCATCGTCTTTTACAAACTCTATCTTCTTCTCTTCCAATTTTGCCAATACAGTTATCAGATCATCATGGGAATTTTTACTGTTGACATCCAGAATGAAAAGGATCGCATCAGCGCTTTTTATCAATTCTGTATGCCAGACCTCGATATAATCTAAAGTTATGGGAGGAGTGTCAATAAGCTGGATCCAGATATTTTCAAAGGGCATCATGGCCGCCGCTGCCGTATGGGTTGAAAAAGCATAGTCCGCTACTTTTGGATCTGCATTTGTCAAAGATTTTAAAAGATGGGATTTGCCTGCATTAGGAGGCCCGATTAGGACCACCTGTCCTGCCCCTGCTTTTTCAATGGTGTAAGTCGGACCGGAGCGGGAAACCGCCGGCTTTTTTTCAATCTGCGCTTTCAGTTTGGATATCTTGGTTTTTAAAAGGGCCTGAAGCTTATCCGTCCCCTTGTGTTTCGGAACAATGGAAAGAAGTTCCTCATAGATCTCTTTTCTTTCCAGAGGATCACTGGTTGTTTTAAGTTTTTTTTCAACCTCATGATATTGCGGGGGCACATTGGTCGGCATAATAAAACCTCAATATTGATTATATCGGATGGCTGCCTTTTTTTCACCAAAATTCCTTCCGTCAGGAAACCGTTACCAGGCGGTATTTGCGGCTGCCGAGCCCGATCTTTTCAGCATGACAAAGCTGCGCTTCCCAATCCACATCATTGGCCTGCCGGAGCACATCTCCTTTGTTTTGACTCAGCACAAGATCCACTGAGGCCTGGTCCAGAGCAACAGGGTCACGGCTCCCCAAAATACCGATGTCTTCTGAAATGGAATGTCCTTTTTTGGACATACAGTCGCAGTTTTTAGTAATGCGGAGCAGAAAATTGATAAAGCCAGCTTTTCTGTCAAAAAGTCTGCACACGCTGAAGGCGTATTCAGCTATTTTTTCCTGAACGCGTGTCTCATTCCCATCCCATTTCCATTTTACCGCACCAAAAGAGCACACTACCATGCATTCTCCACACCCGATGCATTTTTCATCCAGAATGGCTACGTTTTTTTCCATCTGAACCAGAGCATCCGCAGGGCAATAGTCCAGACATTTTTTACAATTCTCGCACAATACTGGATCGATCCGGAGGCGAACATCGGAATGCTGCTCCAACTTTCCTGCCCTTGAGGCACATCCCATACCCAGATTTTTAAGCGCCGCGCCAAAGCCTGTTTGGATATGCCCTGTGAAATGACTCAGGCAAAGAAGGACATCACTATTAAGAAATGTACTGGCGATCTTGGCTGATTCTATCCTGGGTAGGTTGACCCGGACCTCATCATCATCCCTGCCGATCAGTCCATCTGCAATGATGACCGGAACCCCGAGAGCATTCATGGCGAATCCATGGCCATGGGCCAGTTTCATATGATCCACGGCATTGGAACGGCTACCGATATAGAGCGTGTTCGTATCCGTAAAGAACGGTCTCGCTTTTTGAACATTCAAAATCTTGATAATCCCGGAAAGCCAGGCTGGTTGGATATAACCGGTATTTCCCTTTTCTCCAAAATGGATTTTCATCGCGACAAAGGAACCGGCTTCAATTTCTCTTTCCAAACCGAGTTCCTGGAAGACCAGTTTGGTCTTCTCTGCGAGACTTTTTGTACGTTCTTCCGCGGAAGCTGGAATAAAATACACTTCTGCAGGCTGGTTTGCTGTAACATTCTTTGTCATGTTTTAATCCTTTTTCGGAAAAAGAGCAGGAATTTTCATTTTCCATGTTTTGCAGTATAAGCACAAGATTATTTATCCTGCTTTATTCATAAAAACTGCCGATAGCCTAACATAACTTCTTATATATCATTCAGCAGTTGATGCAAAGGGTTCGAGGATTCAAGGGTCCAGGGATTCAAGTGAAAGAATAAGAGGCCAACGGCCAATGCAAAAGAGGCCCAAAGCGGCTTCATGCACCACGCCGTGCATATCGGCTTGTGAATAATCCAGGTTATGTTAGTTTATTCAAGATCAAAAAAACTGACCTGATTTGTCAGATGCTACATTTTTCTGCTATCATAAATCCATTATGATAAAAAAAACAATTTTAGAATTATTTGTTCTTATGATTTCTTGTTTTCTTTTTATCCAGTGTAGTCCCAAAGAAAAGGCCGACTTTGTACTGATCAATGGGAAGATATTCACTGTTGATGAAAACGACTCTTTCGTCGAAGCCATCGCCGTCAAAGAAGAGAAAATCATTTCCACTGGTTCAAATAAAAAGATCAAAAAGTATATCGGAAAGGAAACCCATGTTCTGGATGTAGAAGGGAAACTGGTTATTCCAGGACTGATCGACGCGCATCTCCATTTTGCTTCAGGGGGACAATCCCTTACAACCCTGACCTTCAGAGGAGTGGACTCCATCAAAAAAATCCAGGAAATGATCGCTGTAAAGATAAAAACCTTTCCGGAAGGGGCTCCGGTATTCGGCAGCCAGTACGACCACACACTTTTTCCGGGTGGAAAGTGGCCGACCAGGGAAGATCTGGACAAGGTTTCTCCGAATAATCCTGTCGTCATCCGGAGGGTGGACGGACACTCAAGCTGGCTCAACAGCCTGGCGCTTAAGCAGTCGGGCATCACAAGAGATACACTCTCCCCCTTTGGTGGAGAGATCCATAAAGACCCACAGACCGGCGAACCCACTGGGATCCTGAAAGAAGCTGCATCAAGCCTGATCAAGGTCAAAGGCCCCAGACCAAGATCTCTTTCTGATGAAAATATCGCCGTGGCCCTCAAGCATGCATCCCGGCTAGGATTGACCGGAATCCACACCTCATCAAGCCTCAAGGAGATCGAACTTTATAAATCACTCAAGCAGAGCAACAAACTTAATCTCCGGGTCTATGCGTGGCTCCCAATCAGCGGACTGGACACTTATATACAAAAAGGTATTAAGCAGGGCCTGGGAGACAACATGGTGCGAATCGGATTTCAGAAAATCTTTATTGACGGAACTCTCGGCTCCGGGACAGCCCTGATGTTCGAACCCTTTACTGACGAACCGGAAAAAGCCGGCCTGCCTCAAATGGAAAAAGAAAAATTTTACGCGCTTGTGGAAAAAGCACATAAAACCGGCTACCAGATCGGTGTTCATGCCATCGGCGACAAAGGAGTCAATTGGGTTCTGAATGCTGTAGAGCGAGCCCAGAAAAAGTACGGAAAAAAAGGGCTGCGCCACCGGATCGAGCATGCCCAGATCCTCATTCCCGAGGATATTAAACGCTTCAAGGAACTGGGAGTTATTGCCTCCATGCAGCCCACGCACTGCACCACGGATATGCGTTTCTGCGAGCAGAGGATTGGAAAGGAGCGCTCCAAAGGAGCCTACATCTGGCGGACCCTTCTCGATAGCGGAGCCAGTCTTGCATTCGGTACAGACTGGTCTGTGGAGCCTCTTGATCCCATGCGAGGCCTTTACAGCTGCATAACCCGGAAAAATATCGAGTTCGACTATCCGGAGGGAGGCTGGTTCCCCGAGCAGAAACTCACTATGGCAGAAGCCCTGCGCTGTTACACGCTGGGATCGGCCTACGCATCTTTTGAAGAAAACATCAAGGGGTCCCTCGAGGTCGGGAAGCTAGCTGATATGGTAGTGCTGTCCAAAGATCTGTTCACTATTGCCTCAAAAGAAATACTAACAACTGAAGCCGTCTATACCATTCTGGGCGGAAAAATCGTCTATGAAAAACCCATGGTCGGTGTTCCCATTGAGTAACATGCAGAACGATTCCATACTATTCACACCCATAAAAATTGGCAGTATCAAGATCCCCAACCGCTTTGTTCGGTCCGCCACCAATGCTTATGCGGCAGATAAGGACGGTTTTGTCACAGACAAACTCGTCGCGATTCATGAAAATCTGGCCAGGGGGGAAGTTGGGCTGATATTAACAGGCCACACCTATGTCCTTCCTGAAGGCAAGGCCGGCCCAAGGCAGCTTGGGATTTATTCGAACCAGATGCTCGAAGGACTGAGCCGGATTCCTGAGAGCGTCCATCGTTGTCCCTCCAAGGTTTTTCTCCAGATCAGCCATGCGGGTCGGCAGACCAAAGAAAAGCTGTGCGGGTCCATACCTAAAGCACCTTCAGCCGTATACGAGCCGACATTCAAAGTGACTCCAGAGGAAATGTCCGAAAACGACATTCAGACAGTCATCCAGGCCTTTATCAAAAGCGCCAAAAGAGCCAGAGAGGCAGGATTTGACGGCGTGCAGCTCCACATCGCCCATGGCTATCTTTTGAGCAGTTTTATTTCTCCCCACACCAACAGGCGCACAGATCAATGGGGAGGATCTCTCCAAAACCGCATTCGCATCATTCTGGAGATCATCAAAGGTATCAGATCCGGGAAGGGGCCGTCCTTTCCTCTGATCGTCAAACTCAATTCCGATGACTTTATCCCCGGAGGACTCAAAATAGGAGAAAGCATCCCAATAGCCAGAATACTGGAAAAACAGGGTATTGATGCGATCGAGGTCAGTGGAGGTATAGCAGAGTCAGACAAAGGCTCTGTCTGGAAAGGCGTGAGAACCGAGAAAAATGAGGGATACTTCCTCAATCATGCCGCACAGATAAAAAGTGCAGTTCACATTCCTGTTTTCGGCCTGGGAGGCTTTCGAACGTTCACGGTCATGGAAAAGACGCTGACAGAGAGAAAGGCAGACCTTGTATCCATGAGTCGACCTTTTATCCGTGAACCTGATCTGGTCAAAAAATTCCGAAACGGTACGGCAAAAAAAGCTGCCTGTATTTCCTGCAATTTGTGCTTCAATCCAAGGGGTATAAAATGCGGAGCCATTAAACGT
>CBDVEQ010000016.1:0-21234 GCA_965373045.1 uncultured bacterium
GTCATCAGGAACCGTGTTATTGATATCAAGAAGTGTTGCCGGGAGTTCTGTCGCGCATACAGCCATGTATTCACTCAGGGCCCCATAAATATCCACTTCGCAGGAGACAGGAATCCCCTGTGAAGCGAGCCTGGAATTGACAAAACAGGGGACAAAACCAAAATAACTCTCAAAAGCAGGCCAGCATTTATTGGCAAAAACTCCGTGCCGGGATGCGCCGAGATTATTCTCCATAAATTTCATGAGGGCGATTTCATAACACGCCAGTTTTTCCAAAAGATCAGGATAAGAATTGCCTGCACCCAATTCCCGGGCCATGTCTTCAGCGACAGTTTTTACGGCCGGATCGTTCTTTGCCTTGAGAAAAATATCATAAAGATCCAGCTCAGAGTTTTCCATTACTTCGACCCCCAGATCATAGAGGGGTTTTATCGGAGCATTACAGGCCAAAAAATCCTGCGGCCTTGGTCCGAATGCAAAGATCTTTAGCCTTTTTAGTCCAATTAGAATCCGGGCAACAGGAAAAAAATCCAATATTTTTCCTGCGATCTCTGAAGCTGAACCTACAGGACATTCAGGAAAATAAGGACGAAGCCTGCGCAGGCCCACATTGTAGGACGCATTGAGCAGGCCGCAATAGGCATCCCCTCGATCCTCAATGAGATTGTTTCCAGTCTCTTCGGCTGCAGCAACAAACATAACAGGACCCTGGAATCTCTGAGCCAGCATTGTAATGGGCCCCTCAGGGCCAAAATTCCCAAGATAGATAACCAGCACATTGATATCTCTTTTAGCGATCTCCTCAAGCGCCTCCAAAACATCCTTTTCGTTCTCTACGATAATCTCGATCTCTTCCACAGGAATCTTTTGCTTCCGGCATTCTTCAATAACCCTGACCCGCCTTTTCTTGGACAAGTCCACAGGAAAACAGTCCCGGCTGACCGCAACAATGCCAAGTTTGATGTCAGGTATATTTTTCATCATCAACTCCTCATTTATTCTTTTGACCATAGGTAGCTCCTGGCCCATGCTTTCTTTCATAGTGTTTTTCCATTAGATAATCCGGAAGCCTGTTTACATCCTGCTTTAACAGCAGGGTCCCCCAGGCCAATTCAGCAACAGTCTCCAGAGCAACCGCGTTTTGAAGAGCTTCCCCCGGTGACCGGCCCCAGGTGAAGGGCCCATGCCCGGCGGCCAGCGCAGCCGGCGTTGTCATAGGATCCTTGCCGGCAAAAAGCTCAACAATGATCTTTCCCGTATTTCTTTCATACTCTCTTTCTACCTCTTTTTTTTCCAGCAGGCGGGTAATAGGAACATCCCCAAAAAAAGTATCGGCATGAGTGGTTCCCAAACAAGGAATTGGAAGATTCGCCTGGGCAAACATCGTTGCATAAATACTGTGTGTGTGTGTGATCCCAGCAATCCCGTCAAAAGCGTTATACAGCTCGAGGTGGGTGGAAGTATCTGCAGAAAACTTTAACTTTCCCTCTACAATCTTTCCCCTTTTATCGACCACGACCATATCCGATGCATAAAGATCAGAGGCAGCCAGTCCGCTTGGTTTGATAACCATCAGGGCCTGTTCACGGTCAAACCCACTGGCATTTCCCCAGGTCAGGATCACAAGACCATGTTTGACCAAAGCCTGATTAGCTTCCAAAACTCGTTGTTTTAGTTCTTCCAGCATTATTCGCTCCTTCTTTGCTTTTCCCGCAGGGCAATGAGATCTTTCATGACAAAATCCAATTTGCCGGTCCACTCTCTTGTGCCGAAGGCATCATGCAGCTCTTTATAAAGCCGGAAAAGCTCCTGATAGACTTTGTGGTTCTCCTTATCCGGTTTAAACGTTTCCTTGACGCCAGTCATCTTCTGCTGGGCTTCCTCGACCGTGTTATACCCGCTGTTTTTTTTCCCGGCTGTCACAGCCCCGAAAATAGCAGCGCCTAACGCACATGTCTGGTCACTCCGCGAAACCTTCATGGGCCTTCCTGTAATGTCGGCATATACCTGCATCAGAAAAGGATTTTTAGACGCCAGCCCGCCGCAGTTTACAACCTCATGGACTGAAACACCATATTCTTCAAAACGGTCGATAATGGTCAGCGCACCAAAGGCTGTGGCTTCGATCAAAGCACGATAGATCTCATGGGCCTGGGTATGAAGGGACTGTCCAATGATAAGGCCGCCCAATCGTACATCTACCAGGATGGTCCGGTTTCCATTGTTCCAGTCCAGGGCTAAAAGGCCGTGCTCGCCGGGTTTTTGTCGAACTGCCGCCCTTTCTAGGTTCATGAATTTCTCTTCGTCAGTCTTACCGTAACTATCCGGGACAAGATTGCGTACAAACCACAAAAAGATATCCCCTACCGCAGACTGTCCTGCCTCGATCCCAAAAGCGCCGGGCAATACAGATCCATCCACAATACCGCACACTCCCGGTATTTCTGGAAATCCTTTTGTTTTAGGAGAAACCATGATGTCGCACGTGCTTGTCCCCAGAATCTTAACCAGCGTTCCTTCCTTAACTCCTGCCCCGACAGCCCCGATGTGCGCGTCAAAAGCGCCTACAGCCACGGCAGTACCCGGTTTGAGGCCAAGTTTTTTTGCCCACTCGCCGGACAGGCAGCCTGCCACTCGATCGGATGGAAAAGCTTCATTGTAGAGCCGGTCTCGCAATTCGCCTAGTTCCGGATCCAACCCGGAAAGAAATTCCTTGTCCGGCAGGCCTCCCCATGTATCACTATACATGGCTTTATGCCCGGCCGCACACACACTTCTCTTTATCTTATCTGGCCTTGTTTCTCCTGACAGAATACCGGGGAGATAATCACATATCTCAACAAAGCTGTAAGCTGCCTTAAATACATCTGGGGCCACCCTTTTTCCGTGGAGAATCTTGCTCCAGAACCATTCGGAGGAATAAATACCACCGATTCTGGCCAGATACTGCGGTCGTATCTTTTCAGCAAGCGCCGTGATTTCCGCTGCCTCAGCATGGCTTGTATGGTCCTTCCAAAGCCAGACCTGAGCATGGAGGTTATCCTTGAACTCAGGCAAAAAAGCCAGGGGAGTCCCATCCTCATCTACCGGCATTGGACTGCTTCCTGTTGTATCAATTCCAAGACCGATGACAAGAGATGGATCAAACTGCGGATCTGCCTTTTTCGCCTGCCCGACAGCCTCATTGACCGTGACTTCTATTCCCTTCAGATAATCCGCCGGGTTCTGCCTGGCCAGGTTGGGATCATCCGGATCAAGCAGGACCCCTTCTGTACCTGAAGGATAGGGAAATACACATCCGGCCAGTTCTCTTCCGTCCTCAAGATCAACGATCAGGGAGCGGCAGGAATTAGTTCCAAAATCCAATCCCAGAGCATACTTTTTCATATCTTCCTCTAGATTCCCGCTTTCGAGGGAATGACGTCTTACTTTCACCTTTTCTTGCTTTTCTCACAGGCGAGTTTGCAAGCCAAACCCAATAAACTTTTATCTCTTTTCTTTTCACTCGAACCCTTGAATCCTTGAATCCTTGAATCCTTATAATCCTACCAACTCTTTTAGAAAAGATCCTAATATTATAATTTTATTTAGCAACGATGAGCGGTGAAAAGTAGATAAGTATCAGAGCGATGATCACCAGAATAACCACTGAAAGGATCAGATCCCTTGTGTTCCAGCTTGCGCGGGAGGAGGCTTTGTCTCCGGCCACTGTGGTGGCATAAGTCAGTCCTTTGATCTTCTCAAAGGCAGGCGATTCCGTGAACATACTCACAAGGATCATCATGGCTATGCAAACCAGGAACAGGTAAAAACTGAAATAAAGAAAATTCAAATCAGCAAAGCTATGGAAAATACCGCTCAATCTTTCTTTGTTCAACTCGGCGATCAGACGCACCATACCGATCCCAAATCCCCCCACAAGAGCGGTCACAGCCCCCTTGGCATTGATCTTTTTCCAGAAAATCCCCAGCAGAAAAACCGCAGCAATGGGCGGCCCTAGATAGGACTGGACACTCTGGAGATAATGGTACAACTGCCCGGAAATGTGTTTCATCAGAGGAATCCAGGCAATTCCACTGACAACCACTACGGCTGTAGCAATCCGGCCCACAAAAACGAGCTTTTTTTCCGTGGCCCAGGGCTTTAATTTTTTATAGATATCCATGGTAAACAGTGTGGAACAGGAATTAAACACAGCCGCCAGTGAACTCATCAAGGCGGCCAACAGTCCACCAACAACCAGGCCCCGTATCCCCACAGGGAGAAGGGCCTTAACCATGGCAGGAAACGCCTGATCCGCTGAACTCAGTTCCAGCTGTCCGGTCTTTGTCAGAGCATAGGCAATGACACCGGGAATAACAAAGATCCAGAACGGCAGAAGCTTCAAATAACCGGCAAAAATTGTCCCCCTCCTGGCCTGGGTTTCATTCCGGCCGGCAAGAACCCGTTGGACAATGTACTGGTCCGTACACCAGTACCAGATGCCGATAATAGGAGCGGACAGCACCATTCCCAGCCAGGGAAAGTCAGGGTGATTCAGGGGCAGAAACAGGTTGAAATGTTCGCTCCCGGCTACAGAAACCAGATTGCCCCAACCTCCGATCTTGATCAGTCCCATTACTGTCACCGTGATCGATCCGACGATCAGGACAATGGCCTGAAGAGCCTCTGTATAGACGACAGCCCGCAGTCCTCCCAGGATAGTATAAATTCCTGTCAGAGAAACAATAATCAATGCTCCTGTCCAGAATTCGATTCCCATCAACGCCTGAAAAACCACTGCTCCGGCATAGACTGTGACAGACACTTTGGTAATCACATACGAAACCAGAGATATGATGGATAAGAACCAGCGGGCTGTGGGAGAATATCGAAGCTCTAAAAATTCCGGCATGGTGAATACGCGGCTCCGCATATAAAAAGGAACAAAAACCCATCCGAGAAGCAGGATGCACCAAGCGTGGAGCTCGTATTGGCCCATAACAACTCCGGTCTCTACGGCAGTTCCAGCAAGTCCGACAATGTGTTCAGATCCGATATTAGAGGCAAAAATCGATGCTCCTATGACAAACCAGCCCACATGGCGCCCGGCCAGAAAATAGTCTGTTGTTGTCTCCTTCCTCTGCTTGAGAACCCACCAGGCAATCCCGAAAAGAACCGCAAAATAAAGGCTGATCATCAGCCAGTCAAGAAACTGCAGTGTCTGCATATGTATTTCCCTTCTCTATTCTTTTAATTCGAGTTATTTTTACTATTTATGGAAAACCCGTGTCAAATGAAATTAAAATAAATGCAGACAGGGGAATCGAAACCATCAACAGAAATATTTACGGCCACTTCAGTGAACACCTGGGACACTGCATCTACGAAGGATTTTTGATAAGGGATAAGGAAAATTTGGAAAATATCAGGAACAGGAAAGTTTAAAGAAAAAATAATGTCAGGTATTATCAATACCCAGTCAATACGCTAATCCGCATATACTTCCTGTGGCCCAATCCACGGTTTTTTCTACAATAAAGTTCGACCAGATGGTATCAGAAAGAAAATATCCAGAAAGCTTTCCCATAATATGATTGCACACAGTATCCCATATGCATTTGGCAACAGCCAATTTATGCTCTTCTTTTGTATCTCCTCCAGCAAGAACATATGCTGCTGTATTCATTAGACAGCTAAAAATACCCATGTAAGATTCTATTTGAAGTTTAAGCTGGATCATAGTCTGCGCAATTTCCACATATTCAACAATAGCCTGGCCCCAACCATATTTTCCCATACCAAGAGTGTGTCCTGTTTCAGGGTTTATCCTCCACCATGCTGTATATTCTTTTCCGTTTATTTTAACAGCTTTTTTTGGAGTAATTACAATATAACCTCTTTCAAGGTCATGCATGATGCGTTCTTTAGTATCATCATCAAGTTCAATTTTTTCAAAAGAATCTTTATCCTGATCAGCAATAGTAATCCACTCAGAGCCTTTATTGAAGATCTCGCTTGTGTTATATACTTCATGTCCTGAATCCATCATAAAAGCCTCTATATTTGTGTCAAGAACACCTTGTCTCAAGCGGGTAAAAAATCCATCCCCATCAAGAACTGCAATGTCGTTTTCAACGATGTCCAGCCCTCTGTATTTAATAAGCTCTCCGCTTGAATTTTGCTTTAGCTGCGAGTGGAAGCTTATGATATTCGGATGGTTAAGAAAAATTCCTTTGTTTGTATTTTCCAGTTTACTTCGTGCTAATGCTGTATCATAAAGCTTTCCAGGCGCAGAAGATATTTCCGTCATCTGAGTAAGCACCTCGTGAGGTTCAGCTTCATTCACCATGGGAAAAAGTTCCAGGAGGGGATCTCTACTTGAAAATAAGTTATCAATGTTCAGGTATTCGATAAATTCAGTAGAGATGCGGCTTGTTAAAACCAAAACCTCAGTCTGGCCCAAAATACTGAGGCAGCGCTCCATTTTATCGTCTTCCATAATTGCAGGAGCCGCAATATTTTCTTTGCCCCGCTTAGCAGGTCCTAAAAAGTCAAAGATTTCTCTACGTATAGTACGTACCGGCTGTCCAGGAGAACAGAGCTCGTATTCTATCCATTCAGCAGTAAGGACTGCATCTTTATCTGTCTTTTTCTTGTCCTCACCCCCACTAAAAGCCTTAAACATACTCTTACTAAAAACACCGAATCCTCCTTTTCTTCTTTTCTCTTTTATAAGTTCTCCTGTATCTTTAAACACAGTTCCTTCAGTTTCATCTTCTTCTAGAATTAAAGTCGGAATCCAGGCTTTTTGCTCGAGTATAACTTTCTTTAAGTTCTGAATGAGGTCTTCTTTTTCAAACATATTTTTATCTTCAGGCCAGTCTAATGGATAATGCTGCAGTGTAATATGTTTATCAACAAGTTCAGGAGCCTTCAAGGTATGTTCGAGCACAGTTTTTTCACTGACATTTCCGCGGCTCCACTGCTCGATTATAAGTCTTATGGTGACAAGGTGGAGTTCGTCTTCATCCAAATCTTCCGGGTCATAATAGTCATCAGCTTCTGCAAGAGTCTGGCCCGGCTCAAACTCAGGCAGACAAGGATCCAAATCCATCCAATTCTCATCTTCATTACTTTGTACCCACCAGTATTCCTGCAGAGCTTTGATCTCTGCGCTTTCATCATCCGAGCTTTTTATGGCGTTGACTTTTTTGACTGCAGAGATAATAGCTTCAGCCTGTTTGTTTGAACGCTTGATTATTTCTTTTAATATCTGTTTCTGTTTTTTGTTCTGGTTTTTAAGTTTTCCTTTAAGTTCAGTGCTGTCTATTTGGTATTTTAAAGCGAATTTATCTGCATAATCTAATTGAGAACGAAAATCATCTTCCTGGTCAGGAGGAGAAAAAGAGGAAGAGAGCTTTTGCAGTTTATGCAAAAGTTCTTCTGCCTTTTCCTCTGAAAGAGTTCCTCTGGCCAATCGTACGTCATAACCTGCCTCATAAAGCAGCTCATAAAGAAGAAGAGCTCGGTCCAGGCTGCTGCCTAATCTGTCCATTAAAACTCCTCTTGCCCCCCGCAGAGAACCTTTATAAGGAACAAGCAGTGTATTTTCTTTGACCCACTTATAGAGTGCTTGTCTATCGCTTCCTAATTCATCCACCATGGCTTCAGCGCTGAAACTTGTTTTGTCCAGTTCGTCTTTGACATCTTCAAGCTGTTCATACATATTTTCCAGATGACCGACAACTGCGCTTATCTCTTCTTCTCCGGGGAGAGTATCTCTTTTATAGTATTCAGGATTTTTAACGCTGTGTTTTTCCTGAGGACAGTTAATATTACTTTCCGGGCGCTCCTTTCTATTTGATGAACTGATTGATGAACTGAAAATAAAAAGGCATAGAATCAAAGAAATAACAATATAAATTCCTATTTTATTTTTTTTCATAAATCCCCCCCATATTATTCTTTGATTATCCATTTATCGTCTTGTTTGATCAGTATAAATGTAAGTTCTTGGTCAGCTTTGATTGTGAGTTTTAGTTCTATAGGTTCAGGTTCCAGCATTAATTTAAGCATATATGTGCCTTCCACGATTTTAACCGGTTCTCCTCCCACAAAACCGCTTCCTGCTGTTTCTCTTTTTTCGTTCAGTATAAAAAATTCGACCTGAAGCGTCTTCTCTAAAGAGGAAAAAAGTTCATTCGAGTTTTTCGCATCCATATATTTCCCTCTTGTTGATTGGGTTATTGATTCCAGCTCCCTGCGGTGTTCAGCTTCCTTTATTCCGAATCCCACAATATGAAGACTGAGATCGACTCCCATATCTTTTATTGAGTTAGCTATGGAATAAATATCACCTCCGCAGCTTTCAATCCCGTCGCTTATGAGAACGATAGTTCCTTTATCTATGGTTTTAAAATCTTCTGCGGCCTGAAGTACCGAATAGACAAGTGGTGTTTTTCCTTTAGGTTTAATGGAATTTATAATGTCAATCATTTTGTCCTTTTCAATAGGTCCAATGGGAACAGCCAGCTCTGTATCTTCACACGCGCGGCTGTCTCTTAAGGAATAGCGGTGCCCGTATAAACGCAGACCAACATTCATATTCTCTGGAAGGCCTGTGATTATCTGGTTAAGCACCTTTTTTGCAATGGAGATTTTACTTTTTCCCTGAATCTGTCCCCACATTGAATTCGAAGCATCCACTATCAGTTCCACATTATTTATGGTTGCTTTTTCTTCCCCTTCCTGGAATAAGATCTTAAGCGAACCCTGTTTTTTGACTTTTTTCTCTTCCTTGGGTTTTTCTTCTTTTTTTAGCTCTGCCCTAACGAGGTAGGGGATAGGGGATGTGAACTGTTCAAAAATTGTTTTTGCGCTTTGTTCGATCTGTTCGTCTGAAGGTGAATGATAGATCTGTCCTCCTGTAGAGTAAGCAATTTCACTGAAGATTTGATATAAGGTGTTATTGAAATAATCTGATTTACTGTGCCATCCAGGCTGCACTCCTATGGTAGAGAAAATTACTCCCGTATCAAGGATTGCATCCCAGAGTTCTATATATTCGAGTCGCCAGTCGCCCCTGCGGCGGACAAGGTCATCAAGAACGGCTATTACAGCCCTGTTTCCGTCTTTGACTTTGACCTCATCAATAGCTGTATGAATTCCAATAAAAGTGTCTGTTTGCCCAGCTCCCAGGACTTCGCTTTCCGCAGCTTTTGTAAGCAGAGCAGGGTCGCGGGTAAAATCAGACAGTATAAAAACCTTATCTGTATATTTCATCAGTTTGAGCTGCAGGCCTTCTTTAAGGTTGGTTAAATACCCTCGAAGGACCTGTTTTACTGTAGGAACACTGACCTTCATACTGCCGCTGTCATCATAAACAAGAATTACATAAATCTCAGGTTGAGAGATTTTAAGGAAATAATCACCTGATTCCAAGCTGTAAATTATGACCTGGGTATCTCCGGTCGACTGGATGTCAGATGGAAAGATTTCAGATCCTTCCTTTGTCTGAAGAACAGCTCTTGCAGTCACTATACCGAATTTTCTAAAGGAGATCTCTAATTTTTCATCTTTAACACTTGGAAGTGAGATCCTGTAAATATCCTGATTGTTTTTTGAAACCTTCCCTCCCAGAAGTGTTTTAAGAGGAAGGTCTTGAGCTTCCTTCATGGTGTTATTGGATTCTTTTTCTCTAAGCTCTGCCTGTTCCATCATTTCTGCTGCTGTCATCTGGGCTGCTCTTTTTTTAAAATACCCTTTAACGAATATTTCCTCGATTTCGATATCCTCATCGCTGTAAGCTTCCAGGATTTGAATTTTCAGGTATTTTGCTGTGGTAGGAGTTACATCGAATTCCTGTAAACTCTCCGGCTTCTGTTTGACATTGATTTCCGCAAGGGGCTTAAATCCTGTTTTTGGAGTATGGTTTGACACAGAGAAATTTATTTTTTTAGGAAAATATTCCTCGCATACTTGGATCCCGATTTTATGGATTTCTGCAAATCTTCCCTGAGGGAAGCAAAACACAGCTTCCCTTGGGAGGTCTGCATCCTCCAGGTCAAAATAGAATGTTGACTCTTTATAGTCCTTTTTATCCAGACTGTGATCGATCATTCTGTCCCATTCATAATCAACAGGAGGAGATGACCTGTAGATCACATTAGCACCCCTTCTGTTGGATAAAAGATCCTGAATTGTTTTTTTAGGCGGATTTTCAGGGTCAAGTTGATTTACTTTAAAATCAGTAAACAAATAGCTTCCTGAGTTTAAAGGAGTAATTCCAGATGCCTCCAGGCCTATTTTCCCTTTCCTTGAACGGCCGTCTTCAATGTCAAAGATCACCTGGCTGTCAACTAAAAACAGAATGCGGTCTGCGACTGACTTCAACTCAATATCCATACATTTTCCGATTTTTTCTTTTGGAATATCCATCTTAGCAAAAGCCAGAAGTTCAAGTCCTTGGGAAGAAAACAATGTGAGTTCGTATCGGCCGTCTCTTTTATTGTATCCTGCGCGATAATAATGTTTTGGATTTTTGCAGCCGAAAACAAGGCCAAAATATCTCCCAAAGCCTCCTTTCTTTTTGGTCGGCAAAACCCTGACAGAAATTGAGAAGTTTTCCCAGTCATTTTTTTCAGTAAAAAGCAATGTGGCTGATTCTTCAGTAGTATTCTGGCATGATATTCCAGAGAGTTCCGTAAGAACCGGTTTCCAACTGCTTTTTCCAGGGTCAGCCTCAGGGTCATCCCAGATTTTCCATTTTTCAAGGCTTCCTGATTTAAAATCATCAAAAAAGGATATTTCTTGTGTCTGCATCAGTTCTTCCCCGGATGTATGAACCTGAGGGGCTGTTTCCTTTTTTATAAAACGTCCAAAAGCAAATATCTCATCAATACCAATATACCTTCCTGAGCTTTCAATCATCATTTTTTCGATACTGGCTTCGATTCCGCTGGGGCCTGCAGAAAGTATTTTTATTTTTAAATATTTTCCTGTTACAGGTTCTATGTCAAATTCTTGATAGCCTTTCTTTTCAGGATCTATCTTAAATGTTCCGATTGATTGAAATCCGTCAGTACTTTTTTGAGACACAAGAAACTCTATGCTTTCGGGAAGCCATGCTTTACTAAGCTGGATGCCGATTTTTTGTATTTCTGCTTGTTTTTTTTCAGGAAAAGAAAATACGGCTTCATAAGGAAGCTCATTTTTTTTAAGGCTCAAAAAAAAGCTGCCTTTTGAGTCTATACCTTCCATTGTTTTTTCATGGTCTATTAAAGCAAGCGCTATTGGTGAATCTTTAGGAGAAACCAATTCTGCGCCTTTATGGAATGAAAGAAGGCTCTGTAAAGACCTTTTTGGAAGGCTTTCTGGTGAAGTGGATTTTATTGCTATGCTGCTGAAAAGGACTTTTTCTGTTCCCAGTCCTGATACTGATAATCCGCATTTACCTGTCCGATACCGGCTGTCATAAATATCGAATAATGTGTTTTCATTAACCTGAAAACGGATGCGCGGTCCTGTAAAATCAAGCTGCATTGGGATTTTTTTATATTTCGGGTATTCCATCTTGGTGTATTCAATTACATCAAATCCCTCGGGTGTTCTGCAGGCAAGCTCAAAGCGGTCTTTTTCAGGATCATATCCTGCCCAGTAATAATGTTCAGGGTCTTTATAGCCAAATACCAGGCCGAATGATATTCCTTCTTCATCTTTATCGCCGAATTTTATAAAGTCTGTCTGGATAGTATAATTTCCCCATGAATTTTCACCTGTTAAAAGCATAGAAGATGATTTGTTCTTATCGTTTTTTATACCTGAAGTTTCTGTAAGCATTATGTCCCACTGGCTTGGATAATATCTTGCTTCTGGATTGTCCCAGACCTCCCATTTGGTCTGTTGATTCAGCATGTTTCCCTGTAGTGCGATAGGAACAAAATGTAAATCAGAGTTTGAATCTGTATTTGAATGAAGGGGAAGAAAACAGAGGATAATTAAAGTGATTAATGTTGATTTTGTGAATATTTTCATTGCTTATTCTCCTGTGTAATTTTTTATTTTTTAATTACAGCTATTTCTATGTTTTTTTCACTCTCAAAGCCTCGAAAATATAAAACCGAAGGCAGAGATGCTGTCTTGTAAGCCAATTTAAACCTGACAAATGTCCCTGGCGGTATGATAAAGGGCGAAGGCGGTTTATGGGGGAGAGAATTTGTGAATTCATCATCGATAAAGATTTTTTGACCTTCATGGATAAGTATAAACTGCTGGTCTTTAATGATTTCTATTCCGGAGCTTACCAGAGATCGAATGCCGAGGTCTATGATAACAAAAGAGTCTGTCTTTTCTACGGAGAAAACCATAATTTTCATTGTATCTCCGTCTTGATGAGAAGCTGCAGGATCAGGAATTTTGCTTTCTTTTTCAGGGACAAGGGGAAGGTTAAAGACCTTGTTTTGAATACGGATCCCCAGGCTCTGGACTTTTGCAGAGTTTGGGATCAGAAAAAACACTTCCTGGCTCTGGAAAACTTCAGGCGTAAAGCGTAAGAATCCGTCATCAGTGGTGGTGCCTCCCACTGCATAATATAGGTATCCTCCTTCTGCAAATATCCATATGTATTCTTCAGGTTCTATCTGGACAATATTTTTAATATTATCACCTGATAGACTTTTGCCGCTGATATGGACTCTTAGATACTGCCATCCGTCCGGAGCCTGTTCCTCCTCGTATTCATTTAAAAATGAGACAGAATGTGCTGCAGCTTGAACAAGATCGTCTTCTATGTGACTCAGCACACCGTCTGGAGGTCCTTTGTTTCCCCGGGCATCCTGAAGACTGCCCTGCACAGGAATAAGTATGCTTCCATATTCATAGTCAAAGAACTGAAATGCGAGGTTCTCTGTATTATTTGGGACTTGGAATACAAATCTGACCTCACGGACATCTCCTTTTTTCGAAATTGTAAATGGTTCAAAAAGGCCTGCCCCTCCTTGGATTTGCTCTGTAAGAGGATGCAGAGAATATGCCAGTCCATCAGCAAGGCAGTATATGTGGTCTGCTAATTTTTCGACCATATAAGCAACATCAGCATAGACATATTCCTGTTTGGCTTTCTTTTTCTCAGTCAGTAATTTTACTCCCATAGTATGGTCTTGTTTCTTTTCAAGCTTTTCCTTTTCAATTTTTTGTTTGGGGTGGATATTTTCCCACTGCGTGTTAAGAATAAGGAAAATTTTTTGGGATTGTGCCTGATTGCCCTCTAACTCATTATGCAAGGAGCTGTCTTTTATGTTTATATGTACAGCTTTATTAGCATTTGTGTCTTTTTTTGAGGTGCTGTCTTCAGGATTACAGGTTGTTGTGCTTAATAACGGAATTTTTAAATTCCCTGAATTTAATGAGACTAATGAGATCATAAAAAAAATGGAGAGAAAAAAGAAAAGAAAATTGGAAAATCCCTTATTTTTAGTCATGAAAAATATTCCTTATTTTGAAGTTAGCCAAGTTGCCTTTTTACTTATCGATCTACATATAACAACTTTAGATTTCTCTGTCAATTTCAAAAAATGAAATTAAAATACAGCGATGGACTAGCGGCATAATTCCTGTTGTGCTCATTTTGATCATTGTGATATAAAAATGGATAAAGGAGGGCAAAATGAAATATATATATACAATCTTTTGTTTTCTTGGTCTATTTTTTCTCACTCAGATCATGAGCATATCAACAATTCCTTCTTCAACTCCTCAACACACTGATATCAATAAAATTATCATCAATGCAGACCAGGGAATCGAAACCATAAACAGAAATATTTACGGCCACTTCAGTGAACACCTGGGACACTGCATCTATGAAGGATATTGGGTCGGAGAAAACAGTCCGATCCCAAACACCCGTGGAATCCGAAAGGATGTTGTCCAAGCCCTCAAGCGGATTAGGGTCCCGGTCCTGCGCTGGCCAGGAGGCTGCTTTGCCGACGAATACCACTGGAAGGACGGGATCGGGCCCAGGAAGGACCGGCCGAGCCTGGTCAATACACACTGGGGTGGGGTGACAGAAAACAACCACTTCGGCACTCACGAATTCCTTGACCTCTGTGAACAGATCGGATGCGAACCAAATATATGCGGCAACGCGGGAAGCGGCACAGTACGTGAAATGCAGGAGTGGATCGAATACATAACCTTTGACGGGAAAAGCCCAATGGCTGACCTGCGCCGAAAAAACGGCCGGGACAAACCATGGAAGTTGAAATTCTTCGGTGTGGGCAATGAAAACTGGGGATGTGGCGGAAATATGCGTCCTGAATTTTATGCGGATGTCTATCGCCAGTATCAGACCTATGTCCGTAATTTTTCCGGGAACAGGATCTCTAAGATCGCCTGCGGAAGCTACGGAGAGAATTATGACTGGACCGAAGTCATGATGCGGGAAGCGGGCCGGTATATGCACGGACTGAGCTATCACTATTACACTGTTCCCGGCGGATGGGGCAATAAAAACTCTGCTACAGACTTCAGTGAAGCGGATTGGTTCGAAACTCTGAAGCTGGCAGCCAAGATCAAAGAATATATCAAAAGACACTCAACGATAATGGACCGCTATGATCCCAAAAAAAGAGTCGGATTGATCGTGGATGAATGGGGCACCTGGTACAAGGTCGAACCGGATACCAATCCGGGCTTTCTCTATCAGCAGAACACACTGCGGGATGCACTGGTTGCAGGCCTTTCACTAAACATCTTCAACAACCACTGTGACCGGGTGAGGATGGCCAACCTGGCTCAGACAATCAATGTGCTGCAGGCTTTGATCCTGACCAAAAAAGAAAAAATGATCCTGACTCCCACCTATCATGTTTTTGACATGTACAAGGTCCACCAGGATGCGACACTGCTGCCGGTCGACGTTGAGTGTGATGCTTATCAATTCAAAAAGGAAAAGATCCCCGCTCTCAGTATTTCCGCCTCGGAAGATAAAGAAGGCCGGATCCATATATCCCTTTGCCACTTTGACCCTAACAAACCGGCAGAGGTTACTATCGAATTGAGGGGTGTTAAGGCAGGCAAAGTCAGCGGCTGTATTCTGACCGCAAAAGCCATGACTACCCACAATACATTTGACGATCCTTCAAATCTCAAACCTGCTGTATTCGATAAAGCCCGGATAAAAGGTGATAAGATTATTCTGGAGATCCCCTCAAAATCCGTGGTTATGCTCGAAATTTCCATATATAAATGAATATCTGAAAGACAGTCTTTTTCGTGTGTATAAAAACACTAAAATCTAAGTAATAACCGGATAAAACCGGGCGCACCACTTAAAAGGCTTTAAAAAGTTGACATCCCAAGGGGAGAATTTATAAGATTCGGGGACCTGGATACCGAAAGGATAACCGAATGAGTTTAGGTCTTTTAGCTTTTCTTGCACTTTTTCCTATATTGGTTGTATTTATTCTTATTGTGCTGTTCCGCTGGCCGGCAACCAAAGCCATGCCGCTGGCCTATCTTGCTACCTGTGTCCTGGCTCTTTTGGTATGGAAAGTTCCGCTGGCCCAGATTTTTGCTGCCTCTGTGGACGGATTGATAACAGCCGGATCGATTTTGTATATTATTATCGGGGCTATTTTTCTGTTGAAGCTACTGCAGGAGAGCGGGGCCATATCAACCATAAGGCGCAGCATGTATCTCATCTCTCCCGACCGCCGTGTCCAGGCTATTATCATCGCCTTTCTTTTCGGATCATTTATTGAAGGTTCTGCGGGATTTGGAACGCCGGCTGCGGTTGCCGCGCCCCTTCTCGTAGCGATCGGATTTCCCGCAATGGGGGCCGTGATGGTGTCACTGATTATCCAGAGCACACCTGTCTCATTTGGCGCCATCGGCACACCCATCCTGATAGGCGTCAACACCGGATTGAGCGGACAGCCAGAAGTCATTAACTACCTTCAAACCCAACATCTCACTTTTTTACCGTTCTTGAAAGGCATCGGCGGATATGTGGCGCTCATTCATGGAATTGTAGGGACTTTGATTCCTCTTGTTCTTGTTATGATGATGACCCGATTTTTTGGTCCAAAAAAAAGCTGGAAAGATGGACTTTCCATTCTGCCTTTTGCTCTGTTTTCCGGCCTCTGTTTTACCGTCCCCTACACTCTCACTGGGATATTTTTGGGACCGGAATTCCCCTCTTTGATCGGCTCTCTTGTCGGGCTTATCATAGTGATCCCTCTAGCCAAAATGGGATTTTTAATTCCAAAAGACACATGGGATTTCGCCCCAAAAACGACATGGCCCGAAGAATGGAACGGACAGGCAGTTGAGACAGATACAGGAGACAATCTAAAAATGAGCATTACTCGGGCCTGGCTGCCCTATGTTCTTATCGCCGTATTTCTCCTTATCAGCCGCCTGTGGAGCCCGCTCACTAAGATTTTAGTCTCTGTCACTCTGAAATGGACCAATATCTTTCAGACCTCTATCAACACAAGTTTTCAGCCCCTATATCTCCCAGGATTTCTGTTTATCGTCGTCGGAATCTTGACTCTTTTTATCCACAAAATTCCTAAAAGTAAAGTCAATAATGCCGCCAAACAGTCGTTTAAAGTTCTCATAGGTCCGGCGATCGCTCTTGGGTTTGCGGTTCCTATGGTAAAAGTGTTCATCAACAGCGGAGTGCCCGGAGGATTGGACAAAATGCCGGTCACTCTGGCCTCCGGAGCCGCCGCACTCCTCGGACAAGGTTGGACCGCTTTCGCCGCCGTTATCGGTGCTATGGGAGCATTTATCGCAGGGAGCAATACTTTCAGCAATATGATGTTCTCTCTCTTCCAATTCACAACTGCAATAAAGATCGGACTTCTCCCCAGTATTATCGTCGCACTTCAGGCAGTAGGAGGAGCGGCCGGAAATATGATCTGTGTCCACAATGTCGTGGCCGCCTCGGCTGTTGTAGGACTTACAGGCAAAGAAGGTTCGATCATCCGCAAAACTCTTATTCCCATGACCTATTATCTCATCGCAGCCGCCCTCATCGGCTTCCTGCTTATTCTAATCGGAGTCAGGCTTTAAGGGAGAAATCAATAGCAGATGGATTAAAAAGAGAACGGCAAATTCACTACAAGAGGATTATGAAAAGATAAATAAGTATCAGGTCCAGGTTTATATACAAGAACAACATCATACCGTCGATTACATCAGGACCCATTATCACAATTAAGGATATAACGCTTGACATCTAACGTTATACGTTATATATTCATCATGTGATAAAGTCCTTCAAATGTAAAGAAACAGAGAAGATTTTTGGGAGGTTCTATTCGAAAAAATTCCCTATTGATATTCAAAGAACTGCATTGAGAAAACTAAGAATGTTGAACAGAGCGGAAGATTTAAATGATTTACGAGTTCCTCCTGGAAATCGTTTAGAGGCACTTAAAGGTAAGAGAAAAAAGCAGTACAGCATTTGGATAAATGATCAGTGGAGAATATGCTTTATTTGGCAGGATAAGGATACGTTTGACGTTGAAATCACAGATTATCACTAGGAAAAATATCATGAGTACAAAAAAAATGTCTCCTCTTCATCCGGGAGAGATCCTTTTCGAGGATTTTCTTAAACCGATGGGATTGAGTCAGAACAGATTGGCTTTAGACATCCGTGTGCCTGCTCGAAGAATAAATGAGATCGTTTTGGGTAAGCGCAGAATTACCGCTGATACGGCCTTACGTCTGGCCAAGTATTTTAATATGTCTCCGCAGTTCTGGCTGGGTCTGCAAATAGATTATGATTTGGATGTGGCCGAGGATAAATTGGCTGACCGCTTGGAAAAAGAAGTACAAGTTTATAGTCCCGTAGTATAGCTTCGAACTGACCCTGAAAATTTTTACTACCAGGAGTGCTAGAATTTTCGTGATACAATAAGGACACATACTGTTATTTTGGGAACAAGAAGATCCAGAATCCTTGAGAAAAGTTGTTAAATCGCGAATGAGCTATTATAATTACGTGCGCAAACATTCGGCGCTTGAAGCCGTAAAAAGAGAAGAGTAAGCAGAATGTTTGGGACTAAAGAAGAGCACTCTATAATGGTTCTGTGGATTCAGACCAAAATGAAGACCTTAAAGCGCTATGTGACATTTTTAATCATAATAATTATTGCACAAATTGTCTCAGTTAAAGCCATCGTTCAGGAAAGCAATGAAATGGATTTAAATAAAATCTTAATTCGTACAGCTGAATACTGTGAGAATGTTAAAAACATGGCTTTGTATTATGTTTGCAAAGAGAAAATATTGAATAAGAAGTATTTATATAGAGTGAAGAAAGTCATTAAAAGAAGCCCTGATACTTCGTGGATGGTCTCGACAAAAAAGTTAGAGTTCAAAGGCTCTAAGACGAAGACATTTACTTATGACTATCAATTGATTAAAAAACAGGGGGAGACAACTGAAAAAAGAAGCTTGTTAGAAGTAGATGGCAAGAAAAATAATAAAGAAAATAGCCAGCTTGAGAAAATGAAATTAAAGTACTTCAGTAAATATTTAGTTTACGGCCCTGTTGGTTTTTTGAGTAAGTACTGGCAAAAGCATTTTGACTATGAAATTATTGGAAAAGATACAGTTGAAAAAAAGGAAGCGATAATTATTAAGGCCCGTCCTTGTGCGCCTAGACAAGAAAACTATAATATCGCGCGAATTTGGATTGATATTCAAAATTATAGTATATTACGGATTAAGTGGGAGACTTTGTCGATTCAAGATTATCAAGAGGAAACGATACGATTTCCTGTTGGAGAATATAGAAAGACGGTCATTTGGAATGTTACATTTGGGGTAGAGGAAAAAGGAGTCCGTTTTCCAAGTGAACAACTCATTCAAGAAGTATTTATTAATGAGAATGGTGAAAAGAAAATATTGGAGGAGATTATTTTCTCTTATGTTGATTATAAATTTTTTACCGTAGAAACAGAAGTGAAGACGAAGCGCTGACACTTGTTAAGAAGCACCATCCCAAAAGGCAGAGGAGCTGCCTTTATTATTCCCGCCGGGATTTGGTTACTTATTATTGCGGGACATAATCCTTCCCATCCGCCTGTTATTGCCGAAGAAAGTCCATTTGTCCCGGCCAGAAGCTGGGCGGAGTTGATCAGCAATTCAGGGCGGAGTTTATTACACTGTAGTCTCATACAGTTCTTATTGACAGGATATGTTTCTTCTATATAGTATTGGCAATAGAGGAGATAAAAGGGCTCAAATTTAGAAAAATTGGAGGGCGAATGTTAGAAGGAATTTTCCTGCCTATTCCGACACCTTATGTTAATGAAGAGGTCGCCTATGATAAATTGGCAGAAAACATATCAAAATGGAACGAAACAGAAACTTGCGGTTATGTAGTATTTGGTTCAAATGGAGAAAGCGCTTTCCTTACTTTGGATGAAAAGGTACAAGTAATAAAAATTGTTAAGGGCAGCGCTTTACCCGAAAAGAAAATTATAGCCGGCACCGGTTCAGATTCCATAAAAGTAACTATTTATTTAACAAACAAATCTGCCAAAATTGGTGCTGATGCTGCACTCGTACTAACTCCTTCATTCTACAAAGCAAAGATGAACCATAGAGCGTTTATTGATTATTTTTGCACAGTAGCTGATAATTCTGAAATCCCAATCATTATTTATAATGTTCCGAAATTTACCGGTGTTAAAATTGATCCGAATACCGTAGCGGAATTATCTGAACATAAGAATATAATAGGTATAAAACACAGTTCGGAAAACTTAGGGCAATTTGCAGAAATTATTCATAAAACTGCGGATGATTTTTATAATATTGTAGGAACTGCATCAATTTTATATGCCGGATTATGTCTCGGTGGATGCGGAGGCATATTAGCTCTGGCGAATATTGCGCCGGATAAGTGTGTAAAGATTCAGCGAAGTTTTAATGAAGGAAATTTGAAGGAGGCACTTCATTTACAAATGCAATTACTTGATGCTAACAAAGCGGTAACAGCCAAATACGGGATTGCCGGATTAAAAGCCTCACTCGATCTGTTGGGTTATTATGGAGGTATTCCCCGGAGTCCTTTGAGTCCTCTTAACAAAATTGAATTAGAGGATTTAAAAAATATTCTGGAAAAAGCTAAAATTCTTAAAATCGATTAATTCAAATGATGGAGATAATTTAATATGCAAAATTCATTTAATCCCCCTGAAAGAGTTTTAATGGGACCTGGTCCTTCAAATATTCATCCCCAAGTTCTTAAAGCTATGTCCCGATCAACGGTAGGCCATCTTGATCCATCATTTATTAATTTAATGGATCAAATAAAGGAATTGCTGAAATATACTTTTCAAACCGAAAATGAAGTTACATTTCCAGTCTCCGGTCCTGGTTCTGTTGGTATGGAGACATGTTTGGTTAATCTTGTTGAACCAGGAAGTAAAGTAGTCGTCTGCATAAACGGTGTATTTGGCGGTAGAATGAAGAGTATAATTGAAAGGTGTGGTGCGAATCCTGTTGTTGTTGAAGAAGAATGGGGAAAGGCAGTTAATCCTGAAAAACTGGATAATACATTAAAAGCAAATCCGGATGTAAAGTTAGTCGCATTCGTTCATGCAGAAACATCCACAGGTGCCTTGTCAGATGCTAAATTATTAACCGAAATTGCTCACAATTATGATTGTCTTATAGTTGTGGATACAGTTACGTCTCTGGGTGGAACACCGATAAAAGTAGATGAATGGGGATTAGACGTTGTATATTCGGGATCACAGAAATGTTTATCATGTCCGCCGGGATTATCACCTGTTACATTTAACGATCGGGCAATCGAAGTAATCAAAAATCGGTCAACTGTGGTCCAGAGCTGGTTTATGGATCTTAATTTGGTATTGGGTTATTGGGGCGGCGGTTCAAAACGATCTTATCATCATACAGCTCCAATTAATGCACTATATGGATTGCACGAAGCTTTGCTTTTAATTAAAGAAGAGGGAATTGAGAATGCCTGGAACAGACATGCGGATAATGGTAAAGAATTTTGTGCAAAGTTGAATGAAATTGGTTTGAATCCACTCGTGCCTGAAAATGAAAGACTATCACAGTTAATTTCTGTGACTGTTCCTGATGGAGTTGATGAAGCGAAAGTCAGGGGATATTTATTGGATAAATATGATTTGGAAATTGGCGCCGGATTAGGATCGCTTGCGGGAAAAGTCTGGAGAGTTGGGCTTATGGGGT
>CBDVEQ010000017.1:0-21172 GCA_965373045.1 uncultured bacterium
TCAGAAGATTTATTTTTATGTATCGACACTTTTTACCCTCCGGGCAAGCCGATCTATTAAAAAAAATGGTTCTAGGAATCAAGGGTTCAAGGATTCAAGTGAAAGAATAAGAGGCCAATGGCCAAAGGCCAAAGGCCAATGCAAAAGAGTCCCAAAGCCCAAAGCAGCTTCGCCCAAAGTCCTTTAATTTACGTCATTCCCGTGCAAACGGGAATCTAGGCTAGCTTTTTTTATACTGGATTCCCACTTTCGTGGGAATGACGTCTTACCTTGGCTCTTGGCCTTTGGCCTTTCACTTTTGGCTTTCTTCGACTTCAATAGACCTCTAAGGACTTCTACAGACTGTTTTTTCCTTGGCCTCTCCTCGACCCGTGAATAAAGCAGGTTATAATGACTCAATATGCGCTATTAGAATGTTTATTGACAAAGTGTTTTATAAAACATATCTTTCTTTTAAAAGAAATGATGACACGCAAACCTTCAGTTGCAGGCTTTTTTTATCCGGGAAACAAGAAGGACCTTACGAAACTGATCGAGGGGATGATCAATCCGGGCTGTCAGAAGAAAAAAGCTATCTGTGCTGTTTCTCCGCATGCTGGCCTGATATATTCAGGACCTGTTGCCGGGGCTTTGTTTTCATCCATTTCCCTTCCTGAGAAATATGTGATTCTTGGTTTCAGCCATAGAAATTACCATGATGACTCTGCCCTGATGCGCGTGGGGACATGGGAAACTCCTATAGGAGAGGTTTCTATCGATTCAGACCTCGCCGACAGGATCCTGTCAAGATCCTCTCATATCAAAGACAACCCTTCTTCCCATAGTCAGGAGCACTCTATTGAAGTCCAGCTGCCCTTTATCCAGTATTTTAAACCTGGTTTTTCCATGGTTCCCATATCTGTTTCCGGCGTTGCATCCTGGGAAGAACTGAAAGAACTCGGAGAGTCCATTGCGGACAGTATTGAAGAAGGCAATGAGGATGTGCTTATCATTGCCAGTACGGATATGAGCCATTATGTCAGCCAGGAAGAAGCACGGGAAAAGGATCTTCTTGCTATAGAAAAAATATTAAATCGTGATGCACGCGGGCTGATTGAAACCGTAAGGACTGAAAATATCTCCATGTGTGGTTACCAGCCGACTGCATTAGCGATTTTAGCCGCGAATCGGCTTGGAGCACAAAAGGCAAAACTGATAAAGTACCAAACTTCCGGGGATGTTTCTGGAAATTACTCCGAAGTCGTGGGATATGCCGGGATCCGAATCTGCTGATTTCCTTTCAACCCCTTTTTTCATTGACAATTTTTTGGTAAAAATGCTATAAAACCAGTGGAGTTTTTTTTGAATTCATATATCTTAACAGAAAAAGACAGACAAATTCTCAGATTGGCGGTGGAGGTCTATCTGAAAATCGGGTCCCCTGTCAGTTCCGGTGCGATCGCCGAAAAATATGAATCTTCAATCTCCTCTGCAACAGTGCGAAACATTATGGCGAAACTGGAGAACGAAGGATATCTTTTTCAGCCTCACACCTCAGCAGGACGTATTCCGACGGATAAAGGCCTGAGGTTTTATGTCAACACCCTTTTTGAGGAGTTTTATTTTCCTGAAAAGGAAGTCGATTTTCCCGCAGCGCAATTCGGTATCGAGAAAGGAGACCTCAATTCCATGCTGTTCCAGGTTTCTTCACTTCTTTCTGATTACTCGGACAACCTGGGTTTTGTTCTTTCTCCGCGCATATCACAATTAAATTTCAAGCATATCCGTTTCATCAAGATATCCGAAGAAAAGATCATGATCATTCATATCACAACCTTTGATCTTGTTCTTACAGAAATTGCTGAAACTAAAAGCTATTTCACACAGGTCGAACTTGACCGGGCATCTCGATATCTAAACGAAAATTTTCGTGGTAAAAACCTGCTTTTTATACGCGATTTTCTTACCAAAGAACTTCCAAAATACCGAGTACAGTATGAAAATTCTGTACGAAAGTTGACATCACTTCTGAAGGCTTATATTTTTCAGGAGGAGAACCGAAATAAGTTATTTATTCAGGGAACCTCCAAACTTCTGGATAAACCGGAACTCTTTGAAATGGAAAACTTGAAAGCTCTGTTTCAGAATTTTGAAGAGAAAGCAAAATTGAGCAAGCTTCTTTCTGATTTTATAAGTCTTGACAGAGTTAAAGTAATCATCGGTTCTGAAATGAATGTACCGGATATATCGGAATGTTCCCTGATTCTATCGCATTATGGCTACAACAGACAGATTCTCGGTTCTCTGGGTATAATTGGCCCAAAAAGGATCTCTTATAAACACATCATCCCGATTGTTGACAGCATAGCAAAAAAACTTAGTGAGACGATCAGTATTTCTTAACTACAAGGAAGATAGATGGACAACAATAAAAAAAAACATCCTAAGAGCAAAGAAATTGAAATAGAATTCTTGGATTCTAAAGAAAGAGTGTCAAAGGATAAAAGAAAAAAGACAGATAGACTGGAAAATAAAATAACAAAACAACATAAGGAAATCGAAAGACTCAAAAAAAAGGTTGAGAACTTTAAAAATGATTACCTTCGCCAGATGGCAGAAAAAGAAAATTTAAGAAAAAGGCTGGAAAAAGAAAAAACCGATCATTACAATTTTGCACTCGAAGAGATTCTCAAGGAATTCCTGACTATAATGGATAATTTCGGAAGGGCACTGAACAGCGGGGATAATGCTCAAGATGCTGCAGGTTTTCAAGAAGGGATCGAGATGATTTATAAACAGTTAAGCGATATCATTTTTAAGCAGGGTGTTTCGCCGATCGAAATAGAAAAAGGGAAATTCGATCCTCATCTGCATCAGGCAATATTGACAGAAGAAACGGATAAGGTTGATGAAATGCAGGTTGTCGAAGAACTACAAAAAGGATACAAACTTCATGACCGCCTCCTGCGTCCATCCATGGTCAAAGTGGCTGTTCCAAGAAAAAAGAATTAAAAATGGCTGAAATTATCGGGATCGATCTTGGCACAACAAATTCGTGTATAGCAGTGCTGGATGGAAAAGAGCCACGCGTCATACCGAATCTGGAAGGTCAACTCACAACTCCTTCGGTGGTCAGTTTCACAGGAAAAGGAGAGCCTCTTGTCGGCAATCTTGCTCTAAGACAGGCCATATCAAATCCTGAAAATACCATATCATCCGTAAAACGGTTGTTAGGTAAAAAACTGAATTCGGAAGATATGAATGATTTGATGGAGAAAATCCCGTTTGGATTAACGCATTGTGACAACGGTGATGTTTTAATAGCCATTGGGAAAAAGAAAATCAGTCCTCAGGAAGTATCTGGTATAATTTTGCGTTACCTGAAAAACAGCGCACAGTCATTCCTCTCTGAAGAAGTCCGAGAAGCTATCATCACTGTTCCTGCTCATTTTGATGACCATCAGCGCCAGGCGACTAAAGATGCAGCAAAGATAGCGGGTCTGGATGTCTTGAGGGTCATCAATGAACCTACTGCAGCAAGTCTTGCTTACGGCCTGAAAAATACAAAGAATGCAAAGATCGCCGTCTATGATATGGGTGGTGGAACTTTTGACCTGACAATTCTTGAGATCAACAATGGTGTATTTCATGTTCTGGCTACCAATGGAAACACCTATCTTGGGGGAGATGATTTTAATCATCGCATCGTCGAATGGATGATCGACGAATTCCGCCTTGAAAACAAAGTTGATCTAAAACGGGATATGCTTGCGCTTCTGCGAATCAGGGAATCAGCAGAAAAAGCTAAAATGGACCTTTCTTTTAAATTAGAAACAGAGATTAATCTTCCTTTTATTTATTCAGATACGTCAGGTTCCAAACATTTGAAAAAAACAATAACCAGGAACACACTCGAGTATCTCACAAAAAGCCTGGTTGAACGAAGTTTTCCCTACCTTGAGCAGGCTCTGAAAGATTCAAAACTGGAGCCTGATCAGATCGATGATGTCCTTCTCGTAGGCGGGCAGACCAGAATGCCTCTGATCAAACAAAAAATTACCGATTTTTTCGGACGACCGCCTAATGAAAATGTCAATCCGGACGAAGTTGTGGCCATGGGAGCGGCTATTCAATCAGGCATTTTAAGCGGCGCCACGTCAAACCTTCTGGTTCTCCTGGATGTGACGCCCCTTTCTCTTGGGATAGAAACGGAAAACGATGGTTTTGAAACGATCATAGAGCGAAATACTACAATTCCTGTAAAAGAAACAAAATCCTTCACTTCTGTAGAGCATGACCAGAGATGTGTTAAGATCCATGTTCTCCAGGGAGAAGAAAACAAAGCATCAAAAAACACTTCTTTGGCTGTTTTTAATCTTACAGGAATAAATCCTGCTCCGGCCGGTACCCCTCAAATAGATGTCACCTTTGAGATTGATGCTGACGGTATCGTGACAGTATACGGAATGGATATGGCTACGGGTAGGGAGCAATTTGTTGAGGTGTCTCCCTCATCCGGTTTGACTGAAGAAGAAATAGCATCGATCATTCAAAACGCAAGCGATAAAAAAACTGAAAACACCAATACTCATGATTAAACAAGATTACTACGAAATATTGGAAATTTCCCACACAGCCACTTCGGATGAAGTAAAAAAAGCTTACCGAAAGAAAGCGATGCAGTTTCATCCGGATAAAAATCCTGGAAATAAAGAAGCTGAAGAAAAATTCAAAGAAGCTGCCGAAGCCTACAGCGTGCTCATCGATCCTGAAAAGAGGCCTTTATACGACCGGTACGGCCACGAGGGCATCGGGCGAGCGGGATTCAACGGATTTTCCGGGTTCAATTCTTCCATATTCAGTGATTTTGAAGATATCATAGGAAACTTTTTTGGATTCGGAGATATTTTTGGAGGGACACGGCGTCGATCCGCACACTATCCACAAAAGGGACAGGATCTTGTCCTTGAATTGGAGCTGGTTCTCTAGGAAGCGGCTTCTGGGGTTGAAAAAGAGATTAAGCTTAACCGGGCTGAAACATGTTCAGCGTGCAAAGGAACAAAAATGAGCCCCGGAACACATAAATCAGTTTGCCCAACTTGTCAGGGGCAGGGTCAACTACGTTATCAGCAAGGATTTTTTTCTATAGCCAGAGAATGTTCCTACTGCCATGGAACAGGTGAGATCATCGATTCTCCATGCAAAGAATGCCGCGGGATAGGTAAAACCAGGGAAAAAACAACTCTTAACATTAAAGTGCCTGCCGGAGTTGATAATGGAAACCGGCTTCGTATCGAAAGAGAAGGCGAGGTCGGAGATCAGGGCGCATCCCGTGGAGATCTTTACGTTGTTATTCGCATTAGAGAACATGAATTTTTCAAGCGGGAAGAAAATCATCTCTACTGTGATATTTATATTTCCATTGCTCAGGCCTCGTTAGGAGTAAAAGTGGAAATTCCGACCCTGGAAAAAAACGAAATGATGAAAATACCTGCAGGGACCCAGTCTGGAACGGTTTTCCGGCTCAGGGGAAAGGGGATTAAGGATCTCCACAAATTCAGAAAAGGAGAATTATTTGTAAGGGTCAATGTTAAAACACCTGAACACCTTACAAAAGATCAAAAGGATATCCTCAGGAAGTTTGCCGAATCACGAGGAGACGAATTGGATAACATCGACAAGAGTGCTGTCGATCGATCCAAGGATTGGGCCAAATAGCAGTCATCTCTCTGATCTGGAATTAAGAGTATGTTTCTTCAAGAACAAAAAGTTGGCAAATATCAAATCCTGCGTTCATTGGGTAGCGGAGGGTTTGGAACTGTCTATCTTGCAAAAGACACGTGGCTTAATATCGAAGTTGCGCTAAAAGTGCCGCATAAGCAGTCGACCGAACTGTTTAAATTATTGAAAGAGCCACGCTTGCAGGCCGCATTGAATCACCCCAATATTGTGCGTATGATAACAGCAGAAAAAGAAAAAAAGGTTTTTTTTATGGTGATGGAATATGTGGAAGGAAAGACGCTCGAAAAAATATTGGAGGATAAAAAGGTCCTTGATTTTGAAGTAGCCACAGATTATATAATTCAGATCGCTAATGGTGTCGGGCATGCCCATGCCAATAAAATCATACATCGTGATCTCAGGCCTTCAAATATTATCATCTCTCGAAAAAATACTGTAAAAATTACGGATTTTGGAACATCCGCATGGCTGAAAAATGTTCCCTATGCATCAACACGGATCGGTTCTCCTCCTTACATGGCACCAGAACAGTTCCTTGGAAAAGCCAATTACAGATCGGATATTTACTCTTTAGGATGTATGTTCTATGAAATGCTCATCGGCAGACCACCTATCAATGACACGGATCCATTCAAGATCCTCGAAAAAGCCCAGTTGGGAAAGATAACACCACCCCGAATAACTAACAACAAGATTCCCAAAGAAATTGATAAAATCATCATGAAATGTTTGGATTCGGATATGAATCATAGATTCCAGAGAGCATCTGAGGTCATTCATAGCATCTCCCTTTTCAAGGGGAAAAATCCAAAAACTACAGAGTTGGATGACATAAGAAGCCGGATAAAAGCCAGAGAAAAAAAACAGAAACAAATATGTTGGAACTGCCGTTGGCCGCTTCCTCCCAAGGCGAAGATATGTCCGAAATGCGGCGAAAAACTCTAACCTGAACAATTTACGAGCCGATCTGCTTTGTTGCGACGAATTCGCAGTATATGAATACAGCTTCACAAACCACTCCTCGCAAGCCGACAACATTAATATATAATATTGTCGTTGTGAGCAGAGCGAAGCAATCTGGCAACATCGATCCGTGAATAATCCAGGTTAATTGGGTTGTCTCATTGTTTGACTATCATGAAAAAATGACTAAAATGATAAACTGATATAGCTCGATCAAGATTGATAATCAAAAGCAAGTGATAGATCGGCACAATCGGGGATGTTTTGGAGGAATAATGGATATCAATCAACTTTTAGAACTAGCAGTAGAAAACAATGCTTCTGATCTTCATCTGAAGGCAGGAAACTTTCCTATGTTCAGAGTTAATGGAATCCTCAGGACGATAACGCAATTCAAGAAATTGACATCTGCTGATACCCGCTCCTATGCTGAAGCCATAACAAACAATCATCAGAAACAGATGCTTAAAGACAACCTGGATGTGGATCTGGCCTATTCAGTCAGTGGACTCGGAAGATTTCGAGGCAGTATTTACTACCAAAGAGGAACTCTTGCCATCGCTCTGCGTATTATTCCACTGGTATTGCATAACATTCAGGATCTTCGTCTACCTGTGGTGATGGAAAAAATTGCTCTGGAATCACGAGGCTTGGTTCTCGTCACAGGGACGACAGGCTCAGGAAAATCCACATCACTGGCTGCCATGATCGATCATATCAATAAAAATCGTTCTATGAACATTCTCACAATTGAGGATCCAATTGAGTTTCTTTACCGGGACGACATGAGCACCATAAACCAGAGAGAGGTGGGCATTGACGTTCTCAGTTTCTCCCGCGGCCTGCGGTCCTCGCTGAGGGAAGATCCAGACGTGATCATGGTAGGAGAAATGAGGGATAGAGAAACAATTGAAACAGCCATTTTGGCGGCTGAAACCGGTCATCTGGTTTTGAGCACACTTCATACTCTTGACGCACCTGAAACAATAAACAGGATCGTAACAGCTTTCCCCCCTCATAATCAAGATCAGGTCCGCCTTCAATTGTCCCTTATCCTTAAAGCTGTAATTTCCATGCGCCTCATCCAGAGAAAGGATAACAAGGGCCGAGTTCCTGCAGTCGAAGTCATGCTAAATACACCATTTATATCAGAATGTATTCAAAACAAAGAAAAAATCGGAGAGATCATTAATGCCATTAGTTCTGGTGTATCCGAGTATGGAATGCAGACTTTTGATCAATCCCTGTATTATCTGTATTCGAAAGAATATATTACATTTGAACAGGGGATGCAATATTCCACAAGCCCGAATGACTTCAAACTTCGTGTTCTCGGAATACGTTCCTCTAGCGATATTGCACGAGATGAAATGGAAAAATCCATTGGAGAAATTGAACAAAAGCTTCCCTCTGAGAAAGAGAACGAAAAGGAATGAAATCACAGAAAATCAGAGAAATATTTCTCGACTACTTTAAACGAAAGAATCACAAGATCATTAAAAGTTCTTCTTTACTTCCGAAAGATGATCCAACACTGCTGTTCACCAATGCAGGCATGAATCAATTCAAAAATGTTTTTTTAGGCCTGGAAAAACTAAGCTATAAACGCGCAGCTTCCGTTCAAAAATGTATGCGTGTCAGCGGAAAGCACAATGACCTGGAACAGGTTGGATTGACAAATAAACACCACACATTTTTTGAAATGCTGGGAAATTTTTCTTTCGGTGATTATTTCAAGGAAGAAGCCATAACCTTTGGATGGGAATTTATTACAGAAACCGTCAATTTGGACCAGAACAGATTATATATTACGATATTTGAAAACGATGACGAGGCTTTCAAGATCTGGAATGAAAAAATCGGGATTCCTGCTTCCAGAATATTCCGCTTTGGGAAAAAAGATAATTTTTGGGCTATGGGAGAGACCGGCCCTTGCGGACCATGTTCAGAGATCCATTATGACCTGGATCCTGAGATCAAAGAAGGAGAGCCCAGTGCTTTGATCGAGAGCGGAAGCGATCGATTCATGGAACTGTGGAACCTGGTATTCATGCAGTTCCTTCAGGATGAGAACGGCAAACAGACGCCGCTCCCATCGCCCTCCATCGATACAGGAATGGGGCTTGAAAGACTGGCAGCCGTCCTCCAGAAGAAGAAGAGTAATTATGATACAGATCTGTTCATCCCCTTGATCGGAGCCGTTTGTGAACTGACGAATAAGAATTATCGTATAGAACCAGAAATAGATACAGCCCTTCGCACCATTGCAGACCATATCCGGGCTGTGACCTTTCTGATAGGAGACGGGATCATGCCCGCTAATGACGGCAGGGGATATGTATTACGTCGTCTGATCCGCCGCGCCAACAGGTTCGGAAATTCCCTTGAACTTGATGAACCGTTCCTCTACAGGCTGATCGGTGTTGTCTGCGACATCATGAAGGAAACCTATCCTGAACTTCTTTCTTCAGCAGAGTACATATCCAAGATCTGCTTGTCTGAGGAGCAGAGATTCGCATCCACTCTTTCCTCTGGTCTTAAAACATTCCATCAATATATCTCTGAGGCCAAAAAAAACAATCAGAATACTCTTTCCGGCTCCAGTGTTTTTAAACTTTATGACACGTTCGGATTTCCTCTTGATCTCTCACGCGAGCTGGCCGAAGAAAGCAATATGAAAGTGGATGAACAAGGATTCCGCGAAGAATTGGAAAAGCAAAGAAATAAAGCGCGAAAAGCATGGAAAGGAGACACAGGGCAAAGCCATAAAAAGATCTATGAAAAGATCAAGGACCTACCTGTTCAATTTATAGGGTATGATAAAACCTTTATTGCAGATGCGAAAGTGATTGCCCTTATGTCAGCAAAAAAAACCATCACCAAACTCAAAGATGGAGAAACAGGAGAGGTGTTTCTTGACCGAACTCCGTTTTATGCTGAGGCCGGGGGCCAGGTTGGTGATACTGGAGTCCTGAAAAACCCGCATTTCTCAGCTATAGTTGAATCCACATATTTTCCTATTCACGATGTCATTGCTCACAGAGTAAAAGTTTTGTCAGGAGAAATCAGCATTGGAGATCAAGTTGAAGCCGTGATAGACATGCCGCGCAGAACAGCAATATGTCGAAACCATACGGCTACGCATCTTCTTCATGCCGCACTCAGACAAGTACTTGGCGAACATGTGAAGCAGGCTGGATCTCTTGTGGCTCAGGACCGGATCCGGTTTGATTTTACTCATTTTGCCTCTCTTACAGATGATGAGACCGAACAGGTCGAATTCCTTGTTAATGAAAAAATCCGTGATAATATTCAAGTGGAAATCGACGTTTTGAGCCTGGAAGAGGGGTTGAATCTAGGAGCCATGGCTATATTTGAAGAGAAATACGGAGAAACCGTGAGAATGGTGTTTATACCCGGGTTCAGCCGAGAATTATGTGGTGGAACTCACGTTCATTCTATGGGGAACATCGGCGTGTTCAAGATTATATCAGAATCAAGCATTGCAGCCGGTATGCGCAGGATCGAAGCACTGACAGGCGAGAGCGCCATGTTGACTATACGAGAGGATGAAAGCCTTCTCACTGAGATTCAGCATACCCTCAATTCTCCAAAAAACAAAGTGATCATGCATATTGAGAAACTCAAAGAATCTCTGAAAAATCAGGAAAAGGAGAACAAGTCCCTCAGACAAAAAATGGCAAACTACAGAGTTCAGGATCCAAATGCTAAAACAAAAAATATCCAGGGAATAAAAGTATTGATACAAAAAGTAGAAGGGTTGAATAATGATGAATTGCGCAATCTTTCCGACAATTTAAAACAGAAGATCGGATCCGGTATAGTGATCTTGGGAACAACACAGAAGAACAAAGTTTTTTTAACAATCTCTGTGACCAACGATCTTCTGGACAGGATTAATGCTGATACTTTGATTAAAAATATTGCACCTTTGATCAAGGGAGGCGGCGGAGGGAGACCTGATTTTGCCCAGGCCGGCGGTTCTGCGCTCGATAACCTTGATCAGGCTCTGGAACAAAGCTTTTCCATCATTTCAGCCATATTAGAGGAGGCTTAATTCACCCTAAAAGGGGATTGAAATCCGTTCAATATTTTGGCAGCATATTAATAGTCGGAAGTTTTTATGAATAAAGCAGGCAAGTTTTTTAAATGTTTGAGACGGGGAATTCCGGTTATATGTATGCTTTTTTTATCCATTTCGGCTTTTTCCGGGAATCCAAAAGCAGGTCTTAGATATGATCCTCTCATCCGCTCTCTGGCCGGAAAACACAGCATCTCACCCTCACTGATTCATGCTATGATCAAAAATGAGTCGAACTACAATCCTTATGCTGTCTCATCCAAAGGTGCGAAGGGCTTGATGCAGCTAATGCCTAAGACTGCCAGTAACTATGGTGTAGATGATCCTTACGACCCGAGACAAAATATTGAAGCCGGAATCAAACACATAAAGAATCTCTTATCAGTGTATGATGGAGAGTTGAACCTTGCGCTGGCAGCTTACAATGCAGGCCAGGGAGCTGTGAAAAAATACAAAGGAATACCACCTTTTCCGGAGACGCAGAATTATATCAAAAAAATTAATTCAACATTTAAAAAAAGCCTCATTAATACACAAAAAACAATATATACATATTACAATGAATCCGGAAGACTGGTTATTACAAATATTCCCCATCTGAAAAACACAGACCGGCGCAGTATTTTAAGAAGATAGTTCTCAAAGACTCGATTTAACCAGAAGGCTATGCGGGATGATATCGAACACTGCAGGTAGTTTTCCCAATTGTTCTCCGTCGACTTCGATCAAAACCTTTTGATCACCTACAGGTACAGCTTCTATCCGTTTTCCACGAAGCATCACAACTTTCGGATGAGACAGATGTGTTCCCCTGTATAACTTGACAAAGTTTTTGAAAAATTCAACCTTTGTCATTTTCTTTATGAGGATAAAATCAAAAAGGCCGTCGTTCAACTCTGCTTCAGGAGCGATCTTCATCCCTTTTCCGAATATTCTGCCGTTGGCTACGGCTCCGATCATGTAGTCATCCACAGGAATGTCTTTGCCGTCTATACGGATCAACAATTTTTTTGAAGAATATTTCATAAATGTTGTTACAACACTCTTAAAATAATGTGCCGCTTTATGCTTCATGCGGTTGATATTCATATGCTCAACTACTTCTCCGCCGATCCCGAAGTCTGTTACATTCAAGAACAGTCGTTCATTGTCCTTGTTTTCATGACTTCTATAACGAATCCTGCCTATATCGATCTTAAGTGTTTTCGGCTGGGTGATTATCTCAAGAGCCCTTTTAAAAGAGGAGGGAATATTCAAACTCCGGCTGAAATCACATCCGGTGCCAGAAGGCATAATACCGAGAACAGCCTCTGGATTGATAATATCCTGGTCTTCATAGAATCCATTGGCGATCTCATTGATCGTGCCGTCTCCGCCGACACCGACTATCAGTTCCGTTCCTTCCTTTATTGCGGCCCTGGATATTTCTATAGCCTGCTGGGGTTTTTCCGTAAATTCGTATTTGTATTCCTTAAGAAAAGTGCGAAGTGCTTCTTTGATCTGCGACCAACGTTTTTGCGTTTTTCCTTGATTGGAAACAGGATTAACGATTACTTGTGTCTTGAGGAGGTGCAATGTCTTCTCCGGGGACAGTTTTCTTTTTTCCGAACAGAGAGATACCGATGATCCCGCCTAGAACACCAAGAGAAACAAATATCACAGCAGTAATCAGGATTCCGACCAGGATCCAGGGACCGGATGATTCAGAACTTTTTTGCAGAAACTCTGCCCATCCTTCAGGTATTTCCTCTGCATAATCTGAAATTTTTTCTGAAAACCTAGCCATAAACTCCTGGCTCATGGCATTAAATGGGATGCTGACAATAGCATCGGCAAATGTCGCAAATAGACCTGAAAGAGCTCCAACAATGGCCCCGTCTCCTGCGGTTAATGTGATAGTGGAATCTTTGGTCAACAGATAGGAAGCCAGTACTGCGCCTCCTATGATCCAAAGACAGCACAGACAGTTCACTATGGGGATGGCGGAGAGAACTCCAGCTATTCCACCTCCGATCAAGGCAGGCAAAAACATATTCGGTCTTTGTCCGTTCATCTTACCTCCTCCTGAGTATCTGCTTTATTTATAAAAACTGTCGATACCCTAACATAACTTCTTATATATAATCCAGAAGTTAATGCAAAGGGTTCGAGGATTCTAATAACTCTTTCGCATCTACGGCAACCTCGACTTGTGAATAAAGCAGGTTAAAAATTGTCAAAACTATTTTATTTTTTTTGATTGTTCAAAGCAAGGGAAAGTTAAACTCGTTTTTCTCGTGTTTTTCAGATGGAGAAAGAGTTCAATAAGTCCTGTGATAAAATAATAGGGAAGAATGATTCCCCAGCTCAAGCCGAAAAAAAAGCGAAGCCACAGGGAAGTGCTCCATAGACCCCAAAACTGTCCGATGGTATCCAGAACAATAGGTGTGGACAGAAATAAAAATGTTCTGGTATTTGGCAGCGCGGATTTAGAAAACCCCCTGATAATGGGATAGGCCAGTATTCCGGTAAAAAAGCCGGAATAGATCCCCAGACATCGGGAGCATACAGCAAGAGGAAACCCGAATAAATAAAAGCAGCGTGATGGAATTTGATGGCAGACAGGAGAGAAGGATGCATAGATCAATCCGCTTAAAATGGGATAACGCACCCTTAAATAAGGCGCCAGTAAGATCAACGTCATCCATATTATGGCCCCTGAAAGCGTAAGCCAGAACACAATCAATCTTATTTTTTTCACTCGACCCCTTGAATCCTATTTTTATCATCGACAATTTTCATGAATAATCATATTGCCTGGATTATTCACGGGTCGATATGCACGGCGTGGCGCATGAAGCCGTATTCATATACTGCGAATGCGCCGCAACAAAGCATATCGGCCTGCCCGGAGGGTGAAAAGTGTCGATATAAAAAAAATCTTCAAATGTTTGTATTGCTGTTTAAGTGTATCGACAATTTTCATGAATAATCCAGGCACAAAATTCAACGGGACATAACAAAAACATAATGAATTTATATACATATTGCAATATGTTCTTTTTTGTTTGACACAGAAATGTACAAAGTGTAAATTTAAATCCTACTAACCTGGATATAAAAGAGGAGGTAAGGATGAGATTAAAAACATGGAGCCTTATCGGCTTAAGTATGATACTTGTTTGTATTCCACTGTCTGGATACATTGCTCAGGATCAAGATACTAATGCTTTACTTGAACGGCATAGACAAAGTGTGATCACATTTGTAGCCTTCAACATAGTTAAATCTGAAATTGCAAAAGGTACTGGATTTCTCGTTGACAAGGGCATTCTTGCGACAAATTATCACCTCCTTTCACAGGCGAACTCAGCCGAAGGAATAAATTACAAAGGGAAAAAAATTAAATTCGAAGGCATTATTTCTATAGACAAAAATCTTGACCTGGTTTTGGTCAAAGTCAAAAGCAAGGAACCCGCCTTGACTTTAGGGAGTTCTGATGGATTGAAGTATGGACAAGAGATCATCGCTCTTGGAGGAAACAGATTCGGGGAACTGAAATCCTTTTCAGGAGAAGTCATGCAGATCCTTGAATTTGAGAATTCAAAAAAAGTGATTGATACAACGCTAAGAATACCTGCTAATTCCAGCGGTGGACCCGTTTTTGATTTAGAAGGCAATTTGGTCGGAATTCTTGTCTTTCTGGACTTAAGAAAACATTTTGTTATTCCATCCGATTACCTTAATCTACTCTCTAAAAGCGGTGCAGTCACCAAGTTCAAAAAACAGACGCCAGTGAATTACCTTGAAACATTCGAAGGCATAAACCTGGCTGGTAAAGTTTTTGCTGCACTGAAAGATACTGGACGTGCGGAAAAATATCTGAAACAAATAGTAAAACAGAAACCAGGTGATATTGATGTTCAACTACTGCTGGCCGATGTCTATACCTCCCAGAGAAATTATTCTTCCGCTGTTACTTCATACAAAAAAATCCTCAATATGCAGCCGGAAAGAGATGACATCCAGATTTTCCTGGGGAATGTTTATTTTAAAAAACGGGATTGGAAAGAAGCTATTACAGCTCTTGAAAAAGCAATTCAAATAAATCCGGATAATAAAACAGTCTATTACAATATCGGCAGCGCTTATCAGGAACTTCGTGAAATTCCCAAAGCAATTAAATCTTATGAAGAATTTCTCAACTCGTCACCTCAAGACACTAAAGATACATATGCCCGTCTTGGGGAATGTTACCTTGAAGAGGAGAAGTTCACTGAAGCGGCCGCTTCTTTTCAGGAAGCATTAAAATCGGCACCCGAAGATATATCCATCTATTATAAATTGGCTAAAACACTGCAAAATGGGAAGCAGTACGATAAAGCAGCTGAAACCTATTATCATCTAGCCGAGTTAAGCCCGGAGGACGCAGGTACATATTATTATAATGTCGTCATTATGTTGGATCAGGCTAATTTGCCAGAAAAGGCCAGTAAGGCCGCAGCCAAGCTTGCAGCCCTTAAACCTGATGATGCGGATGCACAGTACAATCTAGGATTCATGCTGGCGAAGTTGAAAAAATATCCCGAGGCTATTGAGGCATTTGAAAAAGCAGTCACTATAAGGCCGGATTTTGAATATGCCTTGTTGCAGATAGGTTACTGTTACAACCAGCTTAAGAATTATAAACAATCCATTGCAGCCTACGAGAAACTGGTCCAAGTAAACCCGAACAACGACAATGGATGGCTGAATATCTCCATCGGATATATGCTTCAAAGAAAATGGGCAAGCGCTATTCCATCTCTCCAAAAAACAATTGAGTTGAAACCAAATAGTGGTACTCCTTATTACAACCTGGCTATTTGCTATCTCAATCTGAAGGACGATTACAGTGCACGGGATATATATATGAAACTTAAAAAAATCGATGCCTCTCTTGCACAACGTTTGTTGAAATATTTTAAGTGACAAATAACGGTTTGAAGACCATGAATCAAATCGATAAAAACCGGTTATTTAAGGATCTGATCAAGGATTTTTTACAAAAGAGGAAAAAATCCAAAAAATTCTATCAAAAAGCTGATCTATATCTCGTTCAAGGAGGCTCCCACAATTTGCGTTTGGGAAAACCCTTTCCCTTTTACGACAGACATGCAAGAGGCGCTCTGGTTACAGATCTGGACGGAAATAAATATATAGATTTTTGGCAGGGCCATTTTGCCAACATTCTTGGTCACAATCCTCTGTTTATCACAGAAGCACTAAAAGAATATTTCGGGAGCGGACAGGGACTTGTTACCGGGTTCCCGGGCCAGCTCCAGAAGGATTTGGCCAAACTCATTCTTGAAAGCCTTAATGCGGAAAAGATCAGATTTACAACAAGCGGGACCCTGGCCTCCATGTATTCCATTATGCTTTCAAAATCGTTCACAAAACGTGAACTGGTCATGAAGGTCGGCGGTGGATGGCACGGAGCGCAGCCATATGCTCTTAAAGGGATTTCCATCTACAGTGATGGCCTGAAACATCTGGAATCAGCCGGGCTGCCACAAAATAGCGGCTCTTCCATCATCATGACCAAGTTTAATGATGAGAAAGATCTGGAAGCCAAATTCCTGAAACACGGGGATGAAATCGCATGCTTGATTTTAGAGCCTTTTATAGGTGCAGGCGGGTTTATTTTTGCCGACAGGAACTATCTTGAAAAAACAAGGCAGCTGACTGACCAATACGGAGCTGTTCTTATATTTGACGAAGTAATATCCGGATTTCGTTTTGCTCCATCCGCCCTGCAGAACATTTATTCCATAAAACCGGATCTGTCAGTGTTGGGAAAAACTATCGGAGGAGGGATGCCGGTTAGCGCTGTGGCCGGGCGCGAAGATATAATGCTCCTCTGCAGTCTGAGTACTCCATTGGAGTCTCGGGTAAAATTTGAAGGAGGGACTTTCTCTGCCCATCCAGCCTCCATGCTTGCAGGCACTCTTTATTTGCAGTATCTTCAGAACAATGCTGATAAAATCTATTCCCGGATCGGGCATATGGGCAATACAGCAAGGCAGGAGATCGAAAAGATATTTCAAACTCGTGGGTTCAATGTAAAATGCAGCGGCCTTGATCAGGAGATCGTTAAACAGAGTTCTCTGGTCGGAGTTCATTTTCTGAATGAGGGTGTGGACAGGATCATATCACCGGAGCAGGTGTGGAATTCTAATATATGTGATGTCGAGATGCGCGAGAATATCTTCAGATTGGCCATGCTTAATGAAGGATACAATATCTTTCATGGATACGGTAGCATCTCCTTTGCTCATACAGAAAAGGATATACGGTCATCCCTGGAAGCGGTTGAACGCGTCGCCGAACGATTCAAGAAATACAGGTATTGACATTCTCAATCTATTCTGCTATTTTTTAATTCCATTTTAGACCTGCTTTCAAAACCTATCACTTCAAAAATCTATGCAAATGGAAATGTAAATAACCTTGAAATATTCATGCATAACGGGCAGGTGGCGAAATTGGCATACGCGCTAGACTTAGGATCTAGTTCCTGATGAAGGAGTGCGGGTTCGAATCCCGCTCTGCCCATTTCAAACTCGAATAAAGGACAAACTTGTTATAAAATGAAAACCCCGCTAAAAGACGTCAGTGAGACAAAAAAAGAGATTGAACTGGAGATTTCTTCAGCAAACGCCTGCAGCGCTCATCAGAAAACTCTTAAGCAATACGCAAACAGGGCGAAGATCAAGGGATTCCGCAAGGGGAAGGTCCCTGACGATATTATTCTGCGCATGTATCAATCTGAGATCAGGGAAGCAGTCATCAATGCTCTTGTGCCTGACGCGGTGAATGAAGAGATCAAATCCTATAATTTTAAAACTGCCAGTATACCGCGCATTACTGATCTTCAGTATGATGAAGGGGGTCCGATCAAAGTTAAAGCGGAGATCGAGATCTGGCCTGACTTCAAAGTGCCCGATTACAAAAAGATTAAGCTCAAGAAAAAAAAGATCACTGTCACACAGAATGATGTCACAGATGCGTTGACCGATATTCAGACCAGGTCAGTTCAATACATTCCCACCGAAGAAAGGGGAGTGGTAGATGGAGATTATGTTGTGGTTGAGATCAAGGGACAGGACGTTAAAACAAAAAGATTTCTTCCTACAGAAAAATCTGTTGTTCTGGCCAATCATCCTGATAACGAAAAACAATTGAACGAACATCTTTTAGGGCTTAGAATCAACGAAGAAACACATTTCACTATTGATTATGAAAAGGATCATACTAATAAGAAACTTGCCGGAAAGACGGTTGATTACAAGGTCAAAATCCTGTCGATAAAAGAGAAAAAACTTCCTGAGATCAATGATGATTTTGCCAAAGACCTAGGGGAATTTGAGGATATAGAAGACCTGAAAGAAAAAATCAAAGGAGAACTTAAAAAAGACAAGGAGGAAACTCAGAAACGGGATCTAGCGGATGAGCTTATTAAAAAGATTTCAGATAATGTCAAGATAACACTGCCAGATTCCGTGATCGAGCAGGAAGCCATATCCATTATTAAGCGCCAGATGGCAGCTGCACCCAAGAAGGAGCTGAAAGAAGAAGATCTGAAAAAAATGAACGAGGAAGCCAAAATAAAAGCACAGCAGAATATAAAAAATCACTTGATCCTGACCGAGGTCGCAAAAATGGAAAAACTGGAAGTTTTGGAAAAGGAATATCAGGATGAACTGAAGAGTATCGCCATGGCCAACCGTGTTACGTATGAGCAGGTTCTGGGCCATATTAACAAAGAAGGTACTAAAAAAGACATAATGGACAATCTTCTTATGCGTAAGACGGTTGACTTTTTAATGAATGCGGCTATAATAGAATAGAAAATTTCCCAATGACTTCAATCCCTTTTATCGTTGAACAAGAAGGCAGGAACGAACGCGCTTATGATATATACTCGCGTCTTCTCAAAGATAGGATTATTTTTATAGGATCCGAGATCAATGATGACATAGCCAATGCTGTTATTGCCCAGCTTTTATTTCTGGAAGCTGACAAATCGGGTAAGGAGATTTCGATCTATATCAATTCGCCAGGTGGAAGCATAACATCCGGATTGGCTATTTACGATACAATGCAGTTTATCAATGCAGATATTGCAACTATTTGTGTTGGTCAGGCAGCCAGTATGGCAGCAGTGCTCTTGGCTGCCGGTACAAAAGAAAAACGGTTTTCTCTCCCGAATTCCCGCATCATCCTTCATCAGCCATTTGGAGGATTTCAAGGACAGGCAACAGATATTGCTATTCAAGCAAAAGAAATATTAAGAATGCGAGAAACTATCAATAAGATATTGGCAAAACATACACAACAATCAGTCAAAAAAATCGCCGCAGATGTGGAACGGGATTTTATTATGACCACCAAAGAAGCTAAAAATTATGGTATCATAGATACTATCATTTCAAGAAGGTCCCGGTCTTAATTCAGGCTTTTCATCATCTGCTATGCTAAAAAGATGATTATCAAGTTATTTTGGTTATGAACGAAGAAAAACAAACACAGGTACTTGCAAAATGCAGTTTTTGCGGACGCGGCCAGATGAACGCAAAAAAACTTATCGCAGGTCCAGATGATATTTATATATGCGGGAACTGTATTGAACTGGCTCATTCTATGATCGACATTGAGAAAGAAAAGGAGGAATCAGTTCTCGAAAAAGCATTTCACACTCCTTTTGAGATCAAACGTGCTTTGGATGAATACATCATCGGGCAGGAAACAGCTAAGAAAAAAATTTCCGTTGCCGTTTATAATCACTACAAGCGAATCAGTCACAACAACAAGATCGACGATGTAGAGTTGACTAAAAGCAATATCCTCTTGATCGGCCCTTCAGGCACAGGAAAAACATTGATGGCCCAGATACTGGCCAAAATACTGGAGGTCCCTTTTGCCATTGCTGATGCCACTTCTTTGACAGAGGCGGGATACGTCGGTGAAGATGTCGAGAATATTGTTCTAAAGCTGATTCAAGACGCAAATGGAAATGTCGAACGTGCTCAAAGCGGCATCATTTACATCGACGAGATAGATAAGATCAGTCGAAAAACCGATAGCCCTTCTATCACAAGGGATGTTTCCGGTGAAGGCGTCCAACAGGCTCTTTTAAAGATCATTGAAGGAACGGTTGCCAATATCCCTCCCAAGGGAGGACGAAAGCATCCCTATCAGGAATACATAAAGATCGATACAACAAATATTTTGTTCATCTGCGGCGGTGCCTTTATCGGACTGGATAAAATCATTACACAAAGAATGGGAAAATCAGCAGTTGGATTCAAACCCCAATTGAACAGAAAAAATCCGGTCTCTCTTGATGAGATCTACAAGCAAATGATCCCTCAGGATCTCATACGATTCGGTCTGATCACCGAACTTGTAGGCAGGATCCCGGTGACAGCGTCCTTCTCTGAACTGGAAGTTCAGGATCTGGCGGATATTCTCTCTAAGCCAAAAAACGCACTTATCAAACAGTATCAAAAATTGATTGAACTTGAAGGGGTACACCTGGAATTTACAAGGGATGCCCTTATTTCAATTGCAAATAAAGCCATGGATAAAAATCTGGGAGCCCGGGGCTTGCGCAGCATCGTCGAAGATCTTATGCTCGACCTTATGTTTCATCTTCCTGCGTTAACAAAGCCTTCAAAGATCAGAGTCACAAAACGTATGGTTATGAAGAGCGAGATCAATATCGAACATCTGAAAAAATCTACTGGAGCTTTATAATGGAAAAAAAAGGAAAATCCGAAATGATCAAAAATATCCCTTTGATCCCGCTAAGGGATCTTGTTGTTTTTCCGTCTACGCTTGTTCCATTCATTATTGGTCGAAAATCTTCCATTGAGGCTATCGAAAAAGCCACCGCCAAAAGTAAAAATATATTTTTATCTGCACAGATGGATCCGTCTTTAGATAACCCTGGAATAAAAGATATTTATTCAGTGGGAGTCATTGCTAAAATAATACGGGCCATCCAAATGGATGAAAAGAATATCAAAGTCATTGTAGAAGGCAAATGCAGGGCCAGGATCATTGAATTTATCAGCTCTGCTCCGGTCTATGAAGTTCTCGTCAAAGAAATTACTGAGAGCGAACATCAGAGTGAAGAAGCCAACGATCTTATGAAACGAATTCTATATCTTTTTGAAGATTATTTGAAATTAAGCCAGAATGTGAATTTTGAGTCCATCATTCCTGCTTTAAGGGACAATAAACCTGAGCGAATCGCGGATATTATCTCCTCCCACATCTATCTTCCCCTGGAAGAAAAGCAGAATCTTCTTGAGACATTCAACAGCGTTGAACGTATGCGCCGTCTGAATTTTATTCTTGAGA
>CBDVEQ010000018.1:0-20529 GCA_965373045.1 uncultured bacterium
ACTCTGCCCAAAGGATTTCTCCTGAAATCGTATGAGAAAATAAACGAATGGTTCAGGGTTGTTATCGGACCCGACGAAGACGGTATTGTGACCATCGGCTATATCCAATCGCAAAATATGGACGTGATCCGAGAGAAAATCATACACGAGTTGGATTATTGGGAAGAAGAACCGGAATTCTTCGAGGGAATCGGCTTGAGTGTAAGACTTACAGGAGGCCCTGTCTTCTTCAACGGAGGAGACATCAGCAAAGGAACTAAGGGCCTGTACGATGCTGCCTCTAATTTTGTTACCTCCTCTGGATTTGCTGTTGAAAGGCGGTTTAACGCTTTTGGTTCAGGCTTTGAGGTTGTGGCAGATTTTGTTTACAATTTTACTCCAAAATTCGGTGTAGGAATCAGCTCAGGGTATATGCACTTGACACAACATAGCCTCCTTCTTTTTGATGAACCAGACCTGTATCAGAAGAATCAAGTTGGCACTACACCCAAAGTTACAGCTTATCCGATTCGGTTAGGAGTGTTTTTCAATTTCCCGCTTCACCGCTTAGTTAATCTCACCTTAAACAGCGGCGCTGCCTTGTATATCACAAAGTATTCATTCAGCCGGCCTACAACTTGGTATCAACTTGATCTAATCAATCATAAGGCCAATGCCATAGGAATCGGTTTCCATGGAGGAGTAGGTTTTGAAGTCAATTTCCATCCAAGGGCAGCGTTCATTCTGGAATGTCAAGGAAGATATGCCAAGATCTCTGGTTTCAAAGGAAAGAGTAATATAAGGAAGTCCGCACTTCCTCCTTTGCTGTATGACGATATCGAAGAGAATGGAACGCTCTATTATCTGGAAGAAAACGGACATCCTTTCTTGGCTTTCTTTGAGCAAGAACCAACTGGATACGAAACTGTCCGCAAGGCCACATTGGATCTCAGCGGATTTATCTTCCAAGCCGGAATCAAGGTGAAATTTTAAGGAGGGAAAAAATGAAAGAAAAATGTTTTACAATCCTTTTAATAATTACTTTCATCCTGCCTTTAAGCCTTTATTCCGCCCAAGAAACAAGGCTTTCTGAATCCCATAAAAAATGGCTCGAAGACGAGGTTGTCTATATCATAACTCCGGCAGAGAAGAAAGTTTTTTTCAAATTAGAGACCGACAGAGAAAGGAACAATTTCATAGAAGAATTCTGGCGCCAGAGAGATCCCACTCCTGGCACACTGCGCAATGAATTCCGCGAAGAACACTATTTGAAAATCGATTATGCCAACCGGACATTCGGCCGAGGCACACCAGTGGAAGGCTGGAGAACAGACAGAGGAAAATTTTACATTATGCTGGGACGGCCTGTCAGTGTTCAAAAGTATTCGACATTTGATATCCATCCCATCGAGATCTGGTATTACAATGGGAATCCCAAGCTGGATCAGGAACCCATCTTCCTGCTCACCTTTTTCAAAAGGGCAGGGATTGGTGTATACGAGCTTTACGATCCCATTCGGGACGGACCTAAGGATCTGGTTCCCCACCACGAAAGATACCCTGATACTGTTGAATTTAATGATGATGGGGGGATGAAACTGGGCGCCGGATCTGCGGCAGAGATCCAAGGGATGTCTCACCTGGTCGACGGCAGAGATATCCAGGCCTATTTGCTGCTCAAAGAAAATATCGGACATGAACTTGCCAATGCATCTTTCTCCAACTTTCCGGGAAGAAATGGCCCCACATACAGACTTCCTTCGGCCATTTTGATCAAGGAGGTGGAAACCTACCCAACAAAAAAAATTAACGATGATTATGCCTACGAATTTTTGGAGCACAAAGCCGTTGTGGAAGTCAGCTATTCTGTCCATTACATCGGAAACCAGTCCAAAGTGGATGTGCTGCAGCATCCCTCAGGGATGTTTTTTGTGAACTACAGCATTATGCCTGAAACCCTGTCCGTGGATTTTTACAAGAATAAATATTTTACGAACCTGCAGGCTTCGCTGCGGATTGCTGATCCGGATGGAAAGACCATTTTTCAGATGGAAAGAAGCATTCCAATTGAGCTGAAAAAGGAGGAGCTTGAAGCCATAGGCAAAAGGCCTTTTCATCTATATGATTCCTTTCCCATAATTTCGGGAAACTACACCTTCAACCTTTTGCTTGAAAACACAGTGACCAAGGAATTCACCTCTTTTGAGGCCACATTAAGGATCCCTCCGCCAGGGCAGTTCCAGATAGGCTCGCTGATTCTGGCTCGGAATGTAAAAAAAGACTTACCAGTGGGCAAAATTCACAGAGCCTACCAAGTTGGAAATATGCAAATTTATCCGACCCTGAAGAATACATTCCTGGGAAAAGATAAACTGCATCTGTTTTTCCAGATTTATAATCTGAGTCCAGAACTGAAACAAGAAGGCACTCTGAAATACACTTTTTTTGGAGAAAGACAAACGTCACATACTATCGAGAAAAAAGTCCATGAATACGAAAGCAGCCGCAATTTCCTGGAAGAGATTTCCTTGGAGAAACTTATTCCTGGAAAGTACACCCTCAAAGTCTCTTTCCTCGATAAAAACGGGAACGAGCTCCTTATGGAAAGCGAAGATTTCCGGATCACGGAAACGCCGCTTCCAGGCTCTTGGGTATCGGCTCAAACCAGTCCTCCATCAGACGATCCTTTCTACTCAAACATCATAGGAACACAGCATCTTAACAAAGGGAATCTGGGTAAAGCTCTGCAAGAATTATCCACAGCTTATGAGAAAGAGCCTGAAACGTTGGATTACGCCTTGGATTATTCAAGAGCGCTTCTGATTTCCAAAGAGTTTAAGAAAGTGAGAGATATCCTTGCTCCCTTTGTGGAAGCCAAAGACATGAATTTTGATCTATTTTATTACCTGGGCGAAGCCTCCAAGAGCATCAACCAATACGAGGAAGCCATCTATTATTATCAGGATGCCCTTTCTTACAGGGGCAATGTGGTAGAAATACTCAATTCCATCGGGAGCTGTTATCTCGAGCTGGGAAACACGGAGGAGGCTCTGCGGGTCTTGGAGAAGTCTTTGGAGGTCAATCCGAACCAGGAGACAATAAAAAATATAGTCGAAGAGCTAAAAAAGAAATGAGATTATACATTTAAGAAAGTTTACTATGAGGTTTATGTTCAACCGAACAAAATGCTTATTCATTGTTTTACTGCTTTTAGTGTTTCTTTTCTCACAAACTTATGCGTTTGCTTCCGGCCAGGAACTTTTCGAGTGGGAACTCAGAGTAATTGTTAATAGAGCTAACATTCACCTGGAGTCCGATGAGAACAGCACTGTGGCCATGACTATTCCCCAATCCTCGATCCTGAGGTCGTATGAAAAAGAAGGCGAGTGGTACCGGGTCATCTTTCAACCGGAGAGCGGAATCGTGGTTATCGGGTATATCCATTCCAGCAAAGTCGAGGTCATAAAGGAGAAGGTAAATCATAAAATTGATTTTTGGGGCGAAGAATCAGATTTTTTTAAGGGAATCGGATTGACTATAAAAGTTTCTGTGGGCTTCAACCATATCGCTGCCGGGGAGATCAATAGAGGGATCAAAGGTGTGGTGGACTATTATAAGTATCTCATAAGCTATTGGGGATACGAGTTGGATGGAGATGTTGAGCCCATTCATTCGGGTTTTGATTTTGGCGCTGATGCCATATACAGTATAACCTCTCATATAGGGATAGGCCTCGGATTGAGTTCTATCCAATGGGAAAACTCCAGTTATCTGCTCCTTAAAGATACGGACTTATACAATAGACTCGACAACAGGCCTTTGGTCAGAGCATTTTCTTTCCGACTGGGTGCGTTTGTTACCCTTCCTGTTTTCCGCAAAATAAACGTGATCTTTAACACGGGAACTGCTTATTATTTTGTTCGTTATAAATACAATATGGTCTACCCGCCCTTTTCTGTCGTCCAGAACGCCAGCGGCCATGGACTTGGATTTCACGGAGGGATCGGACTGGAGCTCGAGTGGAATTCCAGGGCTACGCTTTTTATCGAGTACCTGGGCCGATATGCCAAATTCAACAACTTTGAGGGTGTGGAATTCAAATCCGGGACGAAAGGAGAAGGGCCCCTTTTCTACATAGAGGACGAAGGAATGCCTCAAATTGCCATATATGATGAAGCTCCTCACGGGTACGACACTGTAAGGAAAGCGGACTTTGATCTCAGCGGGTTTGCTATTAGGGTTGGAGCAAAGGTAAAATTTTAAAGGTTTTGTAAATAATATAAGGATCATTTAAGTTGGCGAATTAAAATGAGAGAAAAAATAATTTCTTTGGCAATTTTAATTTTGGCGGTTGGTGTATTGGTTTTTGCTGACTCTTTAAAGGAAGATTTCCAACTTCCGGAAAAATTTGGCATATGGCTTAAAGAAGACGTGGTCTACATCATCACTCCGGCCGAGAAAGAGGTTTTCCTAAAGCTGGAAAACAACAAGGAGTGGTATCTTTTTATCGATGAGTTCTGGCGGCAGAGGGATCCGACACCCGGAACACCCAGAAACGAGTTGAAAGAAGAGCACTATAACAGGATCCAATTTGTTAATGAAAAGTTCGGAAAACTATCCCCTTTAAAAGGGTGGCAAACAGATAGAGGGAAAACATATATTGTCCTGGGTTCCCCTAAGCAGGTGGGAAAATTCCATACCATCGATACCTATCCCATAGAACTTTGGTATTACGACGGAGATCCCAAGTTAGGCCAGCCTCCGGTGTTTCGCCTTCTTTTCTTCAGAAGAGGAGGGGCAGGAGAGTACGAGCTGTACAGCACGATGAGTGATGGGCCGAAAGATTTGGTCCACTTCGTTTTGAATGATCCCGATCAGAAGACCATTTTAACCCAAGATGTCTTAATGGGAATCACACAAGAGCGTTTTGACAGTACTGTTGATGCTTTGGACCGGGAGGCCTACAAGATTCTGAAAAATCAGGTCTCCTATGAATTGGCCGAGGCTGCTTTTTCCAACTTCCCAGGAAGAGACGGACCTCAGAACAGACTGCCTTCTGAAATTATGGTCCAGCAAATGGAGACTCTGCCACACAGGAAGGTCCAGGATGATTACGCCTATGAATTTTTGGAGCACAAAGCAGTTGTTGAAGTGAGCTATTCTGTACACTTCATGGGGAATCGAAACCTGGTAAATATTGTCCAGGACCCGACAGGTTTATTTTTCGTGAACTACACCATCGTGCCGGATTCTCTTTCGCTTGACTTCTTTCATGATAAATATTTTACCAACCTCAGGTTGTCCCTGCGCGTGACGGATACAGAAGGCCACACCATTTTTCAGAGAGAGCGAAATGTGCCGATAGAGCTCAAGGAAAAAGAGCTGAAGATCATCGGGGAGAAATCTTTTCATTTGTGCGACTCCTTCCCCTTGATTTCGGGCCAGTACAAGCTCAACCTGCTGCTGGAAAACACAGTGACCAAGGCGTTCACCTCTTTTGAGAAGGATATTTATGTGCCTGATCCAGACTATTTGAACATGAGTTTACCCATTTTTTCCCGCCTGGTGTATAAAGGTTTACCTCAAGGACAGGCCGTGCGGGCCTATCAGATCGGCGATGTTCAGATCTACCCATCCTTGAGAGACACCTTTAATGTTAAAGATACCCTGTATGTTTTTTTCCAAATATTCGGGATGCGTCTCCAACAGAAAGAAGAGGGAGAATTGGAGTTTGTGTTTTTCAGGAGAGATCGTCCCTTCCGAACCGTGCGCAAAAAGATCAGCGAGTATGAAAATGCCAAAGATTATATCGAGGAATTTTCCCTTAGGGATTTCTCTAACGGACAGTATACATTAAATGTTGCCCTGCTCGATAAGGAAGGCAATAAGCTTCTGCAGGCAAAAAGGGACTTTTCTGTTACCCGCCAGCCGCAGCCCGGAGCGTGGTATGTCGCTCAGACAAATCCCCCGGTTGAGGACCCCTTTTATCATTTTGCCATAGGAAATCAACTTCTGAACAAAAGGAAGATGGGAAAGGCGGTGGACGAGCTGAAAAAAGCACATGAGGGGAGTCCCGAGTCGGTGGAGTACGCCTTGAGTTACGGAAGGGCTTTGCTGATCGCTGAAAATTTTAAAGAGGTTATTAATGCCCTCATTCCTTATGCGGCGGCCGGAAAGGAAGAGTTCGAGCTGTTCTACTATCTGGGAGAGGCAGCAAAACGAATCGGAGAAGCAGAGGAGGCTATCAGATACTACCAAAAGGCCCTCACCCAAAAAGGAAATGTGGTAGAAATACTCAATTCCATCGGGAGTTGTTATCTCGAGCTGGGGAACATAGAGGAGGCTCTGCGGGCTTGGGATAAGTCGCTGGAGATCCACCCCGACCAGAGTGCAATCAGAGACGCCATCAACAAACTCAAAAAATGATTTCAATTTGGTGACTTTAATTCGGTGAAAGGAGGTTTGGCAGCGGCGGCTTCGGAAATCCAAATTGTTTTATTTTCGAGAAGACATTTTGTATTAAATGGGATGGATCAGGGCAGATGTAAGATAAGGTCAAAGCAAGTAATAATCCATATAAATGCATCGAATCCATAAAAATGGATTATTTGTCTATACCCGAGAATTTCTATAAAAAGTAAAATATTGATAACAAACAAATTAGAATAAGTCTTCTCTAAAAAGTAGATTGGCATAAATATTGCTGTTTCTAGCATATAGAAGTATTTTGCTAACAATTATGTGTACAAGCGTAATAATAAAAATAAGTGATGCTACGATAGGGGGTGGTAATCAATCAGAAAACCTAACTAAGTCACATTCAAGTTGGACTATGATAGGACTTCTTTATTTTGAAATAAGAGCCCTTTCACAATCCAGGGTTTCAAAGTCATTAGTTGGGAGATCAGCAATTAGGCTGAACTACCTGGCTAAAAAAATTTCGTCCTTCTCCTTTTAAGGAAATAGAGGGACAAAAGGGGAAAATAATGAGTAAATTCCGAACATATTTCTTCTTACTGCTCGGAGTGCTTCTTCTTGTTGGGTCATTAGCAGCTCAATCACCGACCGGAAAGATTACCGGAACAGTCACCGACGATCAAGGTGCTGCTCTTCCAGGCGTGACAGTTGACGCCGACAGCCCGACTCTGGTTGGTACAGCCTCAGGCACCACCGACACTAACGGAGTCTTCCGGCTGTTTGGTTTGGCCTCCGGAAGGTATACAATTAAGTTTACTCTGGAGGGCTTTAACACTGTTATTCGTAAAGACATCATCGTCCGGGTGGAACAGACCATCAGAGTAAATATCGAGATGATTCAGGGTTCGATAGAAGAACAAATCACGGTTATCGGACAATCTCCTTTGGTGGATGTCAAGAGCACCACAAAGGGCATGACTCTGACCAAAGAGATGTTTCAGATGTTACCCAGAGGCAGAAACTTCGACACACTGGTCACAGCGGTTCCTGGTGTCAACCAAGAACCCTATCTGGGTGGGCTTTCCGTCGACGGCGCCAGCGGCGCAGAGAACATGTACTACATAGACGGAATGGACATCACCAACATGGACCAGGGCAGCAGGGACCAATCGGCAGTCTTTGAGTTTGTGGATGAGATCCAGATTGTTGCCAGCGGCTACCAAGCTGAGTTTGGCGGCTCTATGGGAGGTGTTATTAACGTCATCACCCGCGCCGGTGGAAACAAGTTCCACGGAGAACTGATCGGCTATTATTCGGGAAGCCGACTCAACGGCACAGAGAGAGACGTCCTCCGGCTGGATCCGTTAGATACGAGCAAAGCTGAGTATGTGAACTACCAGACCGGAAAAGGATTGGACGCAGCTCTTGGTAAAGACGAGGTCAACAGGTCGGAGATAGGCTTCAGCCTTGGCGGCTATATCATCAAAGACAAACTGTGGTTCTTCGGCTCCTTTTTGCCTCGCTTTACAAATACCACACGGCACATTGATTGGTTACCTGCAGGAACATCTGCAGCAAGCGATCATACACGGAAGCAGACTTGGTATAACGGCCAGTTCAAGCTGACCTCACAGCCTATGAAGGACCTGAGGCTGGCTGCCTCGTTTGTCAACAACTTCTACAAATACAGAGGCGATTTGCCCGGTCGAACAGGCACAGGAAATCCGGACTATACATGGGGCGATACAGGATTTGATTATCCCAACTACAGTGGTACCTTGACCGCGGACTACACCGTGGGATCCAACCTGTTCCTAAGCCTGCGCGGAGGATACTTCTTCAAAGACCAAATGAACCAACAGCTCCCGGTTCCGACAGATCCTAGATGGCGTTTCAGGAAAGAGGCACCGGGTTATGCTTCAGTCAACAACCTGATGTTTCCTGATATTCCTGCTAATCTCCAGCATGGATCTGGCTGGTCCAACATCGGTTACGATGCCATGTTCGAGACCAAAAAGAACGAACGGAACCGATTGGGAGTCAACTTTGACACCACTCTGTATTTGAACCTGGCCGGTGAGCATGCCTGGAAAATGGGTGTGCAGATGGTTCGTATCGAGGAAAACATCGACAATACCATCAACCAGATCTATGTCATGCTGGGCTGGGACAGATCATTCACGCACCTGGATACAGGAAATACAGAAAGAGGAAAATACGGTTACTATGCTGTCCGTGGGGGAGACGCCGGAGCTTACGGCACATTTGCCAATCCCGACAGCACACGCTGGGCCCTGTACCTGCAGAACAGTTGGACACCAAGCTTTGCCAACAACAAGTTAACCGTGAACCTTGGTGTTAGGCTCGAAAAAGAGGACATCCCCAGCTTCTCCGACCTGCCAGAATACGATTATCCACCGATTCAGTTTGGCTTCTTCGATAAGATTGCCCCCAGAATCGGGTTTATCTATGATGTGGCCGGTGATGCCAGCACCAAGATTTTCGGAAGCTTCGGCTATTACTACGACGTCATGAAACTCGACATGGCTGTGGGTTCTTATGGCGGATTCAAGTGGTGGAGCGACTACTATACCCTGGATGACTATGACTACACGAAAATCACCAAATCCAATCCCGGTGGAGCGGGAACCTACATCAGGACTTATAACTGGCGTGAGCCTTCCTTTGATTCCACTGACCCGGATCTTCTGCCCACCCTTCAGACAGAGCTCACTTTCGGAGCCGAGAAAAAGCTGATGGAGAACGTCTCAGCTTCTGTGCGAGTGGTGTACAAACATGTCGTGCGAACCATTGAAGACGTGGGTGTTCTTACCGCAGGTGGTGAATCCTACTACACATCCAATCCTGGGTTCGGCTACTCCAGGCCTATATCTCAAGGTGGGGAGTTTGCTGATATCTATCCAGCATGCCCCAAAGCTAAACGTGAATACTGGGGCGTCAATATTGGCCTAGATAAGCGGTTCAGCGACAACTGGATGGGCGGATTCTCCTACACCTGGAGCCAGCTTAAGGGTAACTACTCTGGTTTGGCCAGCTCCGACGAATGGGGAAGAAACGATCCCAATGTCGAGAGGTACTGGGATCTGTGGTGGCACATGTGGGATAGGAATATGAACGAGATTATAGGCAACCTCAACACCGACCGGCCGCACCAATTCAAGTTTTACGGCTCCTATGTTTTCCCGTTTGGCCTTACCTTGGGAACGGTTGTCAATGCCATGAGCGGAATTCCTGTAACCAGGGAGCTGCACACCGGATTGGAAGGATATTATCCGGATGGCCGCTTGACCGACGGACGTAGTCCTTTCATCTTGTTTGCCAACCTGTATGCCGAGTACAACCTGAAGATCACGGATCGGTACAGAATCCAGTTGAACATCAATGTGGACAATGTTTTTAATGTAGCTACTGCCCGACGTATTTACGCCAAGATGAACCAGACATCCACTGTGCTGACCGACGATGAAAGACTGGCTGGATGGACATACGACAATAACGCCTACACTGTCACCTCTAATGCCAGAACGTTGACCTATATTCCTGATCCCCGGTTCTTGAAGGAAATGGCTTTTTATCCTCCCCTCACAGCTCGAATCGGACTCAAGTTCATCTTCTAATTACCCCCTGTAGCCTAAAGAAATCACAAAGCCCTCCTTCCGGGAAACCGGAAGGAGGGCTTTTTTTGTCACTGCGAGTGACCTTCTTTGTTAGTGTTAATGAAGTGAAGCAATCCCCTTATAAAGAACGAAGGTATTCTCTTGATGGATTCTAAGGACTGACCGTGCTGTCTATTTTATCTTAGCAATATACTCCAGGATGTTTTGCACTGTTGGTGCTTTTGGCGAATTCGGATCCATCTCCAGGAATTTTTTAAAGTTCGCTTCGGCATTGCTGTAATCGGCTTTGTTGAGATAGACATAGCCCAGCTTTAAGTATGGAAGAGGCCAGTCGGGCTTGATCTGGGTGGATATGGTGAAATAGTGGATTGCTTCGTCAATTTTCTGATTGGAAAAATAGATCTCTCCCACGTTGTAGGCCAAGATTTCATTTTCCGGGTAAACCTCGATGGACTGCTCGAAGTAGCTCTGGGCCTTTTCAAAGTCCTGTATCTTAAGATAACACTCGCCGATTCCAGCTAGAGCCCTGGCTGCCATCTCTTTTCCCATCGCTTTATCTTCCTTTGCCAGTTCGAGGACTTTTCGATAATTTTCCAGAGCCTGGTCAGTATCCCCTTTTTCCCGGTAGCAGTCACCGATGCTGGCATAAGCTTGGTAGGCTTCGGGATTTTGTTCCAGAAACTGCTGCATGAGCGATATGGCCTCATCGTATTTTTGCTCCTTGAACAAGACATTGGCTTGTTCAAGCATATTCAAAGAGGCCTTGACCACGGTACCCTCTCCTTCAATTTTTTTCAAGGTCAGGGTCACCCTGGGATTTCTTTGGAGCTGCCGCACGTATACTTCGGTAAATGATGGGATATACCCGTCTTTTGATACGGTCACCCTCCACATCCCGGTGCCCAAGCCCAGAACAGCCCATTCTCCTTTTTTACTGGAGGTGGCCTCTTTTTTAACTTCCATATTTTCGATTAATTCACAGACAATTTTCGCTGATGGGATGCCGTTTTGGCTCTCATCCATGACCAAGCCGGATAACCGGCCTTTTCCTCTTCCAGCCTGGGCCCATGCACAGCCGGCCAAAAGGAAAGTAATGATGATCCATATAAAAGCTCGTTGGTATGATTTCCTAAACATTTTATCTTCCTTAATAGATAGAAACCGTTTCTCTTAAACTTTAAATTTGATTGTTCTTCTTATACGGCTCTGGTCTTCTTTATTTTCGAGTTCGATAGTAATCGAATACTTTCCGGATTCGAGGTTGGTGGAAAATTGCATCACGTAATCTTCTCCTAGAACCTCCTCCAGGTTTTCCTCGGCAAAGGATATCGGGTAGTCGTCTTTTTTTTCCCAGACGCGATTTCCTGAGGAATCGAAGATTTGAAGTGATACGGCTAAGGTGGTTTTCCAAATACCCTCTTTTTCCTCGAACCATATGCCTTCGTAGGGAATGAGAATCCGGAAGATGACTTCCCCTTCATCGGTTTTTTGAATCTTATAGTCAAAATCAAAGACAACATCTTTTTTGGCAATCATGGGTTTCTCGGCCATCTGGGCACGGTTGATTTCTGCGATATGCCGGGCGCCAAGTGGAGAGAGCTTGTAGTTTCCGTTCCAGTCGACATCGACAAATACAATAGGGAAAAAACCGTAGTACCAGACCTCTTCCGGGAAATCATAGAATTCGCGTCCCCTCGGATAGGTATAACGCTCCATAGGGGGGCCGAGCAGGATATAGACTCTTCCTCTATCCTGAAGCCATCCTGGAGTGCCTCCTTCCTTAAAAAGCAGGTTCGCCATTTCGATCCGCTCGAAATATTCTTCCTTGAACTCGTTCTCTTCTGTATCCAGATCCGGGTCTCTTTTTTTCCAAAATTCTTTGATAAAAGCCTCATTTTCTGAGGGGGGAAGATTAAGGAATATCTTTCGCTCTTGCTTTGTGATGAGATATCTCACCTTGGAGTAGAATTCTTTACTGTCTGGATCGAGGTTTTTCTCCAGTTTATGCAGCGCACAAAACCCCAGGAATCCCAGGAAGAACAAAATAAGGGAGAAATAAGAGATTGTTTTTCTCATTTCTGCCTCCTTATGGATTCAACCGTCTTTTTCAGATCCTCTTGATTCGTGTTGATTTCCAATGATTTCTCCCAGGCAATCAAAGCCTCTTTCATGTTGCCCAATCGGTAATAACATTCCCCTATGGAGTTGAGAATCTGAATGTGAGTGCCAAAGCGAGTAAGATAGTCTTTATAATAGGCAATGGCCTCTGCATATTCCCCCAGCGCCTGGCATGATTGACCCAATATAGACAAGAATTCGTATTTTTCCCGTTCCTTTAAAAAAGGAAGGCTGATTTCTTTGACCTTCTGGTATTCTTTCTCAACAGAGAGAATCCGGGCTAAATCCAGACCGTATTTGGCCGATTGCGGTTGTTTTCTGAACGCTTCTTCCAGCATGGCATGCGCTTTTTGCAGATCTCCTTTGTTTTGGTATTGGAGGCCCAGGATGTTGGCATAAAGGGGATCATCCGAGGAAGGCATTGGAAAGGAAAGCACCCAAGGTCTGGGAACGGTCGGCCGCTGGGAGATGTAGAAGTGACTCTGGGAAAAGAGAACTTCTTTGTTGTTATCATCAAGTAAAGCAACTCTGATCTTGTAGTTGGCCGACGGATAATCTGCGAGTGGGAATTCTTCCAGAAAATGGATTTTGTCAATATAGTCAGCAATCTTTTTAGAAAAAGAATGAATTTTCTTCTCTTCTTTGAACAGCGAATATTCCAGGATTCCCTGGCCTGACAATTCTTCGGTAAGGCCGAAGATCTGGAAGAAGAGGTAGAGAGTCTCATTTTTTGAAAAGTCGTTTCTGGGAGATGGCACAAGTTGCGTGCCTCCGATCAGCAGAGGCTTATTCTTTCCTTTGTATTTGGAATCCTCGACAATTCTGTTGGCAAATGTCAGGTCGCTCATGATAAGGGAAGAAGCCTCAGGGATAGTGAAGGAAACTTCAAAGGAAGTGAATTCTTTGGATAAGGTGTTTCTCATCAGTACATCAAATTTATAGTTTCCTTCAACCAAAGGAAACAAATCCTGAAAGCTGAACAGTTTTGTACGGATGCTGTCAAGCTGGTTTTGATTGAGTTTGATGGGGACTCTCCGGTCGTACTGATAAACAATCTTTCCTTCCAAGTCAGAGACTATGCCATTGACTTGAAAATTGCTGTAGTATTGATCTCCCACTTTTTCTATAGAAAATTTGCTGGGTTCGATGAGATAGTGGACAAAGAACATGCCTGATTTGTCTTGGATTACCCTCACCAAGGCATCATTGTCGATGTAATTGGCGGAGTAATCAATCTCGATGAAGTCTTTGTATTTGAGGAGCTTTTCCGCGTAAGCATCTTTGACTTTCTTATGAGGGGCTGTGGGAATCATCTGGGAAATGAGAATCTCCGAGGCTAAAGACGGAGAGGGCAGGTGTTGGGTTTCGTTGGGAAGCAGAGTCAAGGAGATACCGGCGACAGTAGGTTCTATTCCCATAAGATTCCGGTAAGCGGACAGATAATCCATGGGGTCTCCCTTGAAATGGATGAGCAGGTGATGGGGCCCGAATTTTATAGGCGAGTAGAGTTCGTACTCGCCGATTCCACTCCTCTTGAAAAAAACAACATTGAAGGCATTTGGGAGCCCGTACTCGACCATGCCGCTGTAAAACCAGATGATGGTGGGATAGATTTCAGAATCATGTTCAAACCTTTCGATCGTATTGGGTTCACCCAAGGTGATGAAGATCTTTCCTCTCTCTGTCCGCCAGCCCGGCCCCGGTGATGTCCGGCCGAATGTTTTGTTGGCATGTCTAATGCGGCGGTAGTGCTCTTCTTTGAATTCATTTTCAGGTGTATTGGGATTGGGATCTCGCTGTTTCCAGAATGCCTCGATGAACATCTTCCGTTCTCTATCGCTTTCAAGCTGGAGGAAGACATCTTTTTCATTGGGAGTGATGATATAGACGACCTCTTCCTCCAACCAGGCCCTGTGGTTTTCTGGCAGGTCTTTAGGAGATTTTTTTTGGGGATTCCCTAGGGCAGGAAATAAAAAAATCATGCAGAGAAAAAAAGACACGAAAATATGTTTTTTCAAGGGTTTTCCTTTTAAATATTATTATAAAACTTCGGAGATAAATGTGCAAGACGTTGTACTCGTTCTGTATTCGTTCAGATTGATTAGTGACACCTCATCTATATCGATCTTCTTGTTTTGTTGTCCTTGTTGACCTTTCCTTGTTTTGTTATGATATTGGGGAAATTCTGCTAAGAAAAATGAAGAACGCCCTAAAAATCTGTGTGCTCTTTTTTCTTGGTGTGCAGTTGTCTCCCCTAGCCGGCATCTTATCTACACAAGAAAATATCTCTCCCCGGCTGCTGAATCTGATTACTCAAAAAGGAGAAAATCATAGGTTTACTGCTTGGGTCTTTTTTTCGGATAAGGGAACGGACCTGGCTCAGCAGATTGAAACCGCATATCTCTCTTTGAACCCACGAACTATGCAAAGAAGGCTGCGGCATCGGGGAAATACATCACTTGCAGATGCCTATGATGTGCCGGTCAAGGAAGAGTATGTCGATTTAGTAGGAAAGCTTGTTTCCCGGATTCGCCATCGTTCCCGCTGGCTGAATGCGGTTTCAGTAGAAGCTTCCGGACAGATTTTGATAAAAGTATCTGAACTGGATTTTGTGAAACGAATAGAAAAAGTGGCCAGTTACAGGTTTCGTAAGCCGCATGTGACAAGTACGATTCGACCAGAGAAATCAATTCCGGTCTTAAAGAAATACACCCTGGACTATGGCCCCTCCTATTCCCAGGTCACACAATTGAATGTTCCGGTTCTTCACGATATGGGCTACAGCGGTAATGGTGTCTTGATCTGCATGCTGGACACTGGATTCAATAACTTGAATCATCAAGCACTTGATCATTTGCATATCATATCTACTTGGGATTTTGTAAATGGAGATCCTAATGTTTTTGACGAGCCGGGACAGATGGGCGTGGGTGAACACGGCACTGAAACATTAGGAACCATTGCCGGTTACCACCCCGGGAGATTGATTGGACCGGCTTATGGTGCCAGCTTTATTCTGGGAAAGACAGAGAATACAACTTGGGAGCGGCATATTGAAGAGGACCATTGGGTAGCTGGCGCCGAATGGGCGGATGCTTTGGGTGCGGATATTATCAGCAGTTCCTTAGGCTACCGGGATGAATTTACTCATGGAGAAACAGATTATTCCTGGGAAGACATGGACGGTCAGACAACGATCGTAACTAAGGGAGCTAATATTGCAGCCGGCAAGGGGATACTGATCGTCAATTCGGCCGGGAATGAAGGGACATCTATTCCGCCTGAGAACTCCCTTCTCGGACCTGCAGACAGCCCCTATGTTCTGGCTGCCGGAGCCGTAAATTCCACTGGACAAAAGACAGATTTCAGCTCAACCGGGCCTACCTCTGACGGCCGCATTAAGCCCGATGTCATGGCTCAGGGACTCGATGTGTTTAGTGCGGGTATTCATCATGAGGATGAATATGTGTATCTTGACGGCACTTCTTTTTCATGTCCTTTACTGGCGGGAGTGGCCGCACTTGTTTTGGAGATCAATCCCACCTGGTCGAATCAAGATATCATGGCTGCGCTGAAAATTACGCCCAGCAATGCCGATGCTCCTGATAATCTTATGGGATGGGGAATCGCAAATGCCTTCGATGCCGCATTTTATGCTCTAAAATCAATTTACCCACCTAACTTTTTTTCCTTGGAAAGAAAGAAAAATAATTATGGTTTTTTCGTCCAGTATGTCGACAGTTTTTCCTGGCAACATAATCCCAGAAATATCCCCCCGGTTGCAAACTATCGCATATATGCCCAGCCCTTGAATGGTTCGAATCAGTCCTATAGTCTGATTGCAGAATTGGAGGGGGGAGTTTTGAGTTATGAACGAAGAGGATTGCTGGCAGATGAAACCTTTCTTTATAAGATTACTTCAGTCAATGCTGCGGGGGAAGAAAGTGATCCCGATTATGTGAGGAATTAAAAGTGACAACCCGGATTTCAAGAAAACTTTTAGCTCTGCTGGCACTGGTCCTATTTTTTAACCCGGCGCTACAGGCATTTGATATTGCCGCCGGCCTGAATATAGGGAAGCGTTTGATTGATGATCCTTTTATACGGGATGTTTATGGCCATGGGTATGTCTTCCAGCCATTTTTACGGTATAATTACACCAACCTGTTGGCCATTGAAGCTGCCTATGAGGGTGGTTATAAAAGAGACGGACGTATTGGTCTTTTTCAGGAGGAAAGCACCTTAAGCATAACAGGCTGGGAACTATCCGGGATCTTGTATTACCGTATCCACAATTTTGTGCCTTTTATTAGATTTGGAGTGGGATATTATGATTATCGCCAGGATATAGTCAGTGAATTTGTTCATTTCGAGGTGGATAACCATAAAATCACATATATTATGGGTGGAGGTATAACCATTTTCCTGAATAACAGCTTTTTCTTGAATACTGAAGTTAAATATATTCCGTTTAAGGTTACACCAGTTGATATAGAAGTGGATTTAAGTGGAATGCGTTTTATGCTAGGAATTGGATACCGGTTTGCTTTATAAAATCATTAATACTTGTTTTATCATCATATATAATTTCCTTTTGTCAAAATACCTAGACAATCAAACAAATTAGATTGTTAATATTATTTTCTTTTAAGAATTGAAAATTTCCGAGGATTTTTTTATCATTGAGTTATGAATAAGAAATTTTTATTTATAAGCGTTTTTTTGGTATCAGGCTTGATTTTTATGACCATCGCTGCAAAAAAATCCAGCCAGCAACTTTCCCCCATTGAGCAACTGGGAAAGAAGATGTTTTTTGATGAAAATTTATCCATACCTGTCGGACAGTCCTGTGCCACCTGTCACGGACGAGAAGCCGGCTGGAGTGGTCCTGATTCCCTGATCAATAAATCCACTGCTGTTTATCCAGGGGCTATTAAATCCCGTTTTGGCAACCGCAGGCCCCCCACTGCTGCCTACGGCGGTTGGACCCCTATCCTGCACCTTGATCAGTCTGAGGAAGAGCCCTTGTTTGTAGGGGGATTATTCTGGGATGGCCGGGCCACCGGCTGGGAGATAGACGATCCCTTGGCAGAACAAGCTATGGGTCCTTTTCTTAATCCTCTGGAACAAAATGTCATGGATAAAAAGATTGTTGCTCAGAAGGTATTAAAATCTGATTATGCCTACCTTTTTAAAAAAGTTTGGGGTAAGGACTCGCTATCTTTGGAGAATTATGAAAAAACCTTTGTGAAAATCGCCCAATCCATAGCTGCATATGAGCGTTCCATTGAATTAAATCCCTTTAGTTCCAAGTTTGATGACTTTTGGCGCCAGGCTAAAAGGGCTGGCTTGGATATAGAGAAAATCGATGAAAAAAATTACACTAAATTTATGAATTTGGGTTTAAATGATGAAGAAGTAAAGGGATTAATGCTTTTTAACACCCAGGGATTATGTGCAGAATGCCATGTCTTGACTTCCATAAATGGAAATCCACCCCTGTTCACCGATTTTACCTTTGATAATCTTGGCGTACCCAAAAATCCCAAAAATCCCTTTTACAAAGCCGGTAAGGAGTGGAATCCCGATGGCGCTAACTGGGTGGATAAAGGCCTGGGAGCCTTTTTAAAAACCACCAAAAAATATAATAAACTCGCCAAAGAAAACTATGGTAAACATAAAGTACCAACCCTTCGTAATCTAGATAAACGACCAAATCCTGATTTTGTCAAAGTATTTATGCACAATGGGGTGTTTAGTTCCTTAAAAGAGGTTGTTGATTTTTACAATACTCGTGATTTACCGAAGAAAAAATGGCCAGAACCAGAAGTAAAAGTAAATATCAACAAGGATGAACTGGGGAATCTAAAATTAACCGAAGCTGAAGTTAATGCCATTGTAATCTTTATGAAAACCCTCTCTGACCGGTAATTTGCCGGGGACTGTGCATGAAAACTTGAATTTATATTATTAAATCCAGCTTGTTAACAGGACTATAAATCCTACAATTATTATAAAATTTCCCTAATTTGGACATATTGTCACACTGCTTTCTGACTGGTTACCAGACCGAATATTTCGGCCGAGGATTTTAGGGACAAGTCTATATTGATCTTTGGGGATCTATTTGTTGCATGAATTCTCTGTCATTTCAACCCAGCCAGCCTCTGCTTTGCATCTTCAACTTCGGGGAGGCCGGGATCGGCGTCTTTCCAGAGCTCGAGAAATTTTTCGTAGTATTCGATGGCTTTGCCTTTCCAGTTCTTCTGCTCATACAGCTTGGCCAATCTGTAATGGAATTTCGGGTGAATGAAACGGCGTTCTCTGTTTTCCGAATTAAAAGTGACCAACTTCTCATACTCGTCAATGGCCTTATCCAGCTCACCCATCTGCACATAGATCCTGGGCAGTGTATCTCTCATCGAAGGAAAATTGTAATACATCGGATCCAGATCATTTCCCCAAGAAGGTAATTTTGGAATTTTTAGTTTTTTATAAGCAGATACGGCCGCATCAAAAGAGCTTTCTGCCAGGAGTATCTCTGCTGTTAAAAAGTTAATAAAAAATTCTCCAGACTCTTCAGAATACTCGCTCTGGGGTAAAAAGGTTTTGATCTCATTAAGTCTTGATTCTGCCTTTTCCACAAGACCTTCTTTTAGATCAATCAGACCCAATAGAAAATTGTATTCAATGGAATAATTGGCTTTGTAAAGCGGACGACTATCAACACTGATTTCAAACCAATTCTTTGTGTGTTTCCGGCTGAGAATAAGTTCCCCCCTGTCGTAATAAATCCATCCAATCAACCAGTCTGCTCTCGCCTTAAGGCGCTCATTTCCCACCGAATCCGCCAGAATCTTTGCCTGGTTCATATCACTGATGAACTGGTCTCGGATTCCCAGCCAGTAATGATAAAATCCTTTCCAGAGAAACCCTCCCGCTTTAATTCCAGGAGAAGGAGCCGTGGCGATATGCTGTTCTGCCCACTCTAGAGCTTCAGAGAAACTTTCTTTCAAGGCATAGATGTAAGCAATTTGCAGGCTCGAGCCGAAGTCTGTTTTAATCTTCAGCACATCCTTGTATTTGGACAAAGCTTCATCCAGCCGGCCCATATGAAGATAGAGCTCGGCAATCGAATCAATCGGGTTCGGATCTCCGGGAAGCTGCGCTTTGTATCTTTCAAAATATTCCAGGGCCTTATCATATTTATCCATTTCCAAATAAGTATAGGCAATCATATTTAACGCGTTCGGAAAATTGGGATCCAGAGTCAGCGCCTTGTTGTACTCCTCGATAGCCTGTTCGAATAGGTTTCGATAGCCCAAGTTTACGGCAAGCCAGTAATGGGAACTCTTTTCTCTGGGAAATTCTTCTGTCATCTTTTCGAGAAGCCCAATCCCTTTATCCAAGTCGTCTTCTATCCAAAGCGCATGAGTGACTTCTATGTAAAGTCTTGTCTTTTTTGATGCATTCTCTGATAGAACTTGAGCTCTCCCCAGAGCTTCTTCTGAAGATTCAATATTTCCCAGACTTCTGTGTTCAAGGGAAAGCCATAGGTAGGCGTCTGCAAAATTCGGGTCGATCTCTACGGCTTTTTTAAAAAACTCGAGAGCTTCGACGTAATCAAATTTTTCATCAGCACGCCTTCCTTTCAAAAAATAGTCGTATGCCTCGATAGAGCCGGTCATTAAATTCGCGATCTTTAAAGCTCCTGTTTCCAGCCTGCGTTCAGAGATACCGGCCCCTTGCAAGATTTCTCTGCTCAATTCGTCGATTTGAGTCCTGATGATACTTCCTTCTCCCTCGCCGCTTGCGCTGGCGCTTTTTAAAAGCTCTTTGGTCTCGACATCGAGAATCTTAACATCTGTGGCAAACACATCTCCGGCTTTGCCGTAACTGCCAAGGACAATTGTGTTAATACCCTCCTGACGGCACAATTCAAATCCCAGGTCTCTATCGATAAATTCCACGTCTTCTTTGTCGAGCTGCTCGATAAGATCACGCATCCTTTCCCAGGACATAACATCAAAGTATCCGGATTGCTCAAGGCTTGTGATAAGAAGATTGGGAATGATCTTGCTGAGATGATCGAACTGAGTATCCCCGGTCTGGTTCTCAAAACTTATGACGGCTATGGCCTGCTTCTGCTGTATTGGAGAAGGCGCTTCCTGGTGTAAAAAAACGCGCCACACAATAAACACTGTAAGGACGAGAGCCAGAACAAGAAGAGCCGGGACTATGGCCCTTTTCATATTGAAAGTGACCGTGATTTCCCTTGAAGTAATTGGCTTCCGCTTTGGTACTGTCTTTTCAGTCGTCGGAAGGCCCTGCTCGATCTTTTCGAGTTCGGACCGAACCTCAGAGGTACTCTGGTAGC
>CBDVEQ010000019.1:0-19966 GCA_965373045.1 uncultured bacterium
CGGTTCACAAGCAGTCCCAGTTGTTCTTTGCCATCTTTATCCAACCGGTCCTTGTAATCTTCCTGAATCCATGTCGCAATAGAGTTTATACCTCTAAGAGGCGCCTTCAGGTCATGAGAAACGATATAGGCAAAATCGTTCAATTCTTTATTGACACTATCCAATTCCTTAAGAAGGCGGTTCTGCTTCAGTTCTGATTCCTTTCTTTCTGTTATGTCCGCAGAGACCAGGACAATGCCCTGCTCCTGCTCATCCGCTCCCCTCATGACCGAAGCAGAAAACAGAACAGGGAGACTGTGTCCATCCTTGGTCTTAAAGCTGGTTTCGACGTAGCGGACAAATCCCTTGTTCAGAAGCTCGTCAAAGCTTTTTTTAAAAACAGCAGACTCATCAGCAAAAATATTTTCCAGGGGCATTCCATGAAATTCCTTCTTGCTGTACCCCAGCATATCGCAGGCCGAAGAATTAACAGTTTGAATGTATCGTTCCGGGGAAGTGACGATCAGGCTGCTCTGCATTGAGCGGATGATGTTATCCACATAATCCTTGGATATGGTTGTACTCTGCAGGTTTTCCGTCATCTCGTTGAACGAGACAGCTAGCTTTCCAAGCTCATCCGAAGTATTCAGATCGATCCGGTGGTCAAATTTTCCTTTCCCGATGGTTTCAGCACCTTTTTTCAACACATTGATGGATCTGATGACATCTGAAAGAAGCCGGTAGGAAACAGATAGGATCAACAGGCAGATAATAGCTAGAACCTTTATTCCCTGCTCCAGATTTTTATTTATTTTAGAAACATCCAGAGACGCTGCCTGTCCTTTTTCATCAAGCTGAGTCCAGACAATAAACCCTGTGATAAGGAAAAACATTAAGCCGATCAGAATGATGATGAAAGACAACTTGGCTTTAATACTCATTCCGCTTTTTTTATAAGATGCTCACGGCTTTATTCGGTCCCAGGCAGGATTTTTTGAGGCGACTTGATGAACAGGCTGAGAAGCCGTCTGACCCTGTTTTAAACTTTCCATAATGGCCTTGTCTTGGATAAAGGGAAGAGCTGTATTCAGATCAATCTTTCTCTCTTTAACTAACTGAGAAAGAGATTGATCCATGGTTATCATCCCTTCAGCTGCAGATGTCAGGATTGTCTGGTAGATGGCTTCGGTCTTGCCTGTGCGGATATTATTCTTTACTGCCGCATTGGTTTTCATGACTTCGCAGGCAACCACCCGGCCAGTTTTGTCAATCCTGGGAATAAGGACCTGGGATATAATCCCGATCAGATTGGATGCAAGCTGTGCCCGGATCTGGTGCTGCTGTTCAGATGGAAACACATCAATGATCCGGTTTATCGTCTTTGCCGCACTGGATGTATGCAGGGTTCCGAAGACAAGATGACCTGTCTCTGCTGATGTAATGGCTATTCCCATGGTCTCATAATCCCTCATCTCACTAATAAGGATGACATCAGGATCCTGGCGTAGAGCATATTTCAGTGCATTTTTAAAGGTCAGAGTGTCTCCTGAGATACCCACTTCTCTCTGGGTGACATAGGACTTTTTTGAGTTATGCAGATATTCTATCGGGTCTTCGATAGTTATGATATGGTCCTCCCGGGTCCTATTGATAATATCGATGAGCGCTGCAAGTGTGGTTGATTTTCCGCACCCAGTAGGTCCTGTAACAAGGACAAGCCCTTTTTTTGCTTTGGCAAAATCTGCAACGGATTCATGAAGCCCCAAATCTTCTAGCAAAGGGATCCGGCCTGAGAGAGCCCGCACTGTGGCAGCGACCGATCCGCGCTGCATATGGATATTGAACCTGAATCTCCCCAGACCTGACACACCCAACGCAAAATCAAGTTCCCCTCTGGATTCAGGATTCTTCTCAAAAGTATGCTTCTGATATTCGTTGAGAACAGAATAGATCAGCTCTTCAGCGGATTGAGTGGTCAGACGGTCGTAATTGGTCATGGGAACCAACCTCCCATCAATGCGAAATGCTGGATGAAGACCCGCTAAAAGATGGAGATCAGACGCATTCATCTCGATCAGTTTTTTCAACAATTCAAGCATATCCATAGTCTTCTTCCTTATTATCAAAGTTAAGATATATAAATATTAATATCTTGTAAATAACCCCCAGAGGTGAAATTGCCCTCATCTGAAGTGATTTGCGATATGGCGCCAAGTCTCTAAAAAGTCATGAATCCCAGCTCTCTCAAAGCAAGATATGCAGCCCCAAATACTCCTGCAGAATCTCCCATTTTAGCCTTGAGAAGGGGAAATGAGCCTCTTGGAATCCCGAAAAGGGACTTTTCAATAAAGGCAGGAACTTTTTCGTACCATACGGACAGATTGGAGACTCCTCCCCCCAGGATGACGGCCTGAAGATCCAGTGTGTTTATCACATTGGCAAATACCTCTCCCATGATACGGCAGCTTTCAGCAAAAAAATCCTCTGCCTGAGAATCTCCGTCCTGGAAGAGCTGAAAGATCTCTTTTACACTCAGCTTTTTTCCACTTAGATCAAAATATCGTCGGGAAATGCTGGGACCGGACAGATAGGCTTCAGCACATCCCCTGCGGCCGCATTCACACAATCGGCCGTTGATGTCGATGCTGGTATGACCAATCTCTCCGGCAGCGCCCCTTTTTCCCCAGTAAAGCATATTGTTCAAGATCAGGCCAGAGCCTATACCGGTTCCCAGAATGACGGCCATTATATGTGTATATTTTCCTTCGCATCCTGCAAAAAATTCCGCTAGAGCCAGACAGTTGGCATCATTTTCTACAAGGAGGGGAACGGACAATCGATCCCGTAACCGGTTGATAAATCCGCGCGCCTCGTAAACAGGAGTATGGGGAGAACCATAAAGCCTGTCTTCGTCTTTAAGATATGTTGCTGGAGTTCCCATCCCGACAGCATTAAATGAGCGGCCTTTAGCTACAGTACGGATGACCTTCTCGATATTTTCCAGAACATGTTCCACTCCTCTGGATGCTTCTGAAAAAACCCGATAGCGGTCCAGGCAGTTCCGGTCTGAATCGAGAAGGCAGGCCTCGATCTTTGTGCCTCCCAGGTCCACCCCCACCACATAGGTTTTAGTTGTTTCGTTCATCCCGTTTGTCTCGTTCATTCCGTGAATAGTTCAGATCACCTCTCCAGAGTTTTGGAAATGCTATCCCATGCTTCAAAAAAAGCTGCAATATTTTCAGGCCTGGCTTCAAGACCGAACTCACATTGGGCGATAACACCTCCCTTGTTATATAGGCCAGCGTACATCTGATCAACGGCTCTCTTTATTTCCTTCACTGACCCATGGGGCAGCAGATTCTGCCGGTCAACTTCTCCCCAGAAAGTGACCTGCCCTCGGAACCTTTCCCCTAATTTATCAATCCCCATGCAAAAGATCTGGGAATTGATCGCATCTATCCCGATCTCGATCAGATCCGGATAGATCTCCATGATATGGCCGTCCGAGTGCATAAAAACATATTTTCCGCGATGATGCGCCGCTTCAACATATTCTTTGTACATAGGCTTAAATATCTTTCGGAACACGTCCGGGGAGATCATCAAACCGGATTGGGTCCCCCAATCGTCCATCAGAGTGATCGCATCCACATCCGTCCCGGCCCAGAGTTCAACTTCCTTGAGATACAAGCCGTGTATCCTGCTCAGAAGTTCAAACAGTTCAGGCGGCTGTTCAATGAGGTCGATCATTGACTGCTCCATAGTCCGGATGAACTGCAGACGCTCAAGGGGGCGCTGACAGGTTCCGGCCAGTACAAATTTGTCAGAACTCCGGCAGAATGCGCTTACTTTATCCTTGTCCAGGGACAGGATATTTTCCGGCGGTTGAAATCCGCCAAGCTTACTCCAGTCAGGGATGAGCGGCTCACGGACAATTCCCATGACCCCGTCCTGCGGGTTGGCAAACCTGCAACCCCATTCATCGATATAGGTGCCGGCCCTGTACTTGTCTCCAGAAACGGCAAGTGGGATGGAATAGAATGCAGGGGCCTGAACAACATCGTCAGGGTATTTTGACTTTAAAACTTTGATCCATTCCCGGTGTTTTTTCTCAGCCCAGGGAAGGATCCATGCCTGACGGGGAATACGCGAAGGCGATTCAAAGTTCAGCGTTTTTATGACCAATTCCCGTGATCCGGAGTTCATCACGAATTATTCCTCTCTAAAAATTTTCCACCCGGGAAGAAAGAATATCCATCCAATTTCACGGACAAACCTTTTCCTCCCCAATTTTTTCCCTGTTCTGAAGGCAGCATGCCTGTTGAATAGCACTGATGAAAGGTTTCAGCCAGATCCCGGACCCAGTACTGACCCTGGTTGTTTTTATGTATATCTTCATCTGGAAATACGCCGACCTCTTTAATGGATTCCTGTATGCCGTTGATGCAAACGGTTTGGGAACGGGCCGCTTCAGGACCACACAAAACAGGTGTTTTTTTTTGCACGGCATGGACAGCCTGGCGCAATTTCCTGAAAGGTTGAATATCCGGATCTCCATATATCTTTTGTGATCCGTTTTTATGGATGGCCAGGATTTTTTGTCCCATCCCATCATATTTAATGACCGTGTCATCGAACTCAAATATAAAAACAGGCCCAAAGGAATGCTGCACTGCATGTGACGCGTAAAATAGTAGTTCCACACCTGTTGATGTAATAATGCGGCAGGCGATCGAATCATAATTTTCTATATGATAGGCCCTGTACACTTCCGCCTTAATGGATGACGGTTCTGCACTGGTATTGATGCCATCCCCAAGACAGTAAAACATATTATGTAGATAGTGTGCCGCAGCATTGTTGGCCGGGCTGTCCAGGACCCAACGCCCTTCCCTGTCTTTTATTCTGCCTGCCCAGTCATTACGCTTAAAATAGCTCAACTTTCTCGGCCAGAGACATAAGCATCTCATTCGGATTGGACCGCCAAATTTGCCGGCGTGAATATCCTGTTTTAAATCTTGAATGGCCGACGAAAAGGACCATTGATAACCTACCCTTACATGGCGTTTGGAAAGATCTTTTATCCGAATCAACCTGTCCACATCCTGAACTGCAGCGCTGACCGGTTTTTCACACAGAACATGGCTTCCATGCTCAAGAGCTATGCAGCTCTGGGAAACATGGTGCTGAATAGGTGAGGATATCACAGCCAGATCTGCTCGTTCTCCTTCTGCAAAACAGCTCTCCAAATCAGGGTAAACAGGGATATCTCTATTTTTCAATTCTGAATAGATCGGTGAGCCCTCTGGAAAAAGATCCACGGCTGCAACCAGCTGAACAGCTCCTTCAGGAAAATCATCAAACAGGGCTTTGACATAATGAGACCCCATACCGCCGATCCCGACCATAATCACAGAAACAGGGGCCTTTTTCATCTCTCCATCAAATCCGTTTCATGAATTTTTTTACTGTCCAGATCCACTGCCAGAGTCTTGATCTCAAATCCCTCTAAACGGACTGAATACAATAAGTCCAGCACAGGAATGGACAGTTTGGTATGACGTTTTTTACCGGTCGGTTCGAACAACCGGATGATCAGCCGGTTATTCTCCTCATCCAGCTTCATAGCAGTAACCTGGACAATATCATCGCTGAGGGACAGACCAGACAGAGGTTTTTCCCCCTCTCTTCCTGGGAAACAGCAGAGAGCCAGGGGTTCCTCATTTTTTACCAGGGCTTCCCGGTCGATCTTTTCCAACCTCTCTGAACCAGGGCCGCCATTGACCCAGAAACGGAATACTCGCTCTCCCTGGTCGATACGGGGAGTGAACCGGTCCTGGGGCACAATGGGAACATCTTCCCCGACAGGATGGGCTGCATAGGCGGCTGATCTAAGCATGGACAATCGTATCTCTCCCTGATAAAAATCAAACCCGTAAGTTCCCTGATTGATGACCGTCATGGCATGGGTTTTACCTGTAGAAACTACAGCTTCCCATTTCTGGGCCACCTGTTCACTCTCACAGGAATAAAACTCCTCTACACCATATGCGACCTGCCCAAGACATGTGCCGGAAGAAAAAGGAGTCGGGAGGGAAAGTTTTAGCATGGTGTCTTTTTCCTGCCAGAAAATCCTCAGCCGGATCTCAAATTCGCTTCCCTTTTTCGGGAATATATAATGCAGGCAGAGTGATGACCGGTCATAGGAAAAAAGAGCCTCCACAACAGTGCGGAGCGGTCCATCCTCAATGATCCTGATAGGAGGAAGATTGTCTGCTAAAACTCCGGCCATCCGAGCACTCTCTTGAGGAGAGGTCAACTTAAATTTTCCTTTGACCTTTCGGAAACCTTTTACCAACATTCCCCAGGGATCAGCATAGTCCTCCAAAACAAGGACTTTCAAACCGTTGTTATTTAAATAGCTTTCACCTTTAACCTTAAAAGAGGAAAGCAACCCGGTTTCCGGATGGATGATAAACTCGGCAATATCAGATTGAAAACAATACTCTTTCCTGCCCTTAAGACTTTGTGAAGCCTTGACTTGCTCTGTCTTCAGGTGACAACTGTAGCAATGCATACTGCTGGGCAGAAGAGACGCAGAAAAAACCACTTTTTTTCTCCAATCTATGGCAATACTGCTGCTTTCCTTTTCCAATTGCGAGGGAATCACATAGCCTTCTTCGGAGGTGATGACAGGTATTCTCTGCAGATTCCGGTCATAGACAGGCTCGGCCGGTTGGAATTCCACAACAATCTGTTTTTCAACAGGATAAGGATGCGGGTTATAGACAAAGATCGGAAATTCATCTTCACTGGCCCGGGGCTGGCCTTTAAGCAGTGCAAAAAAAGCTCTGGCTCTGACCCTAGAAAGGATCTCCATCCCATGTTCCATTCTTCGGAGCGCCTGGATCTCGACCTCAGGAATGGCGGATCCGGGCAAAATGTCATGAAATCCACAAAACAGCAGATCCTCCAGTGCATCCTGAAGCGCAGCAGACGGATAGACCATCACACCAGCCAGAGAAGCATAGGATACCATTTTTTCCGTCAGGTAATAGGCATTTTCCAATGCCCTGTGGCCCGATTTGATCCGGGACATAGACGTGTAACAACCAACAGCCCAAGGATTCAGATCCTGCTCGACCCGGGAGTACTGCTTATCAATCGATTCCAAGGCATTAAAATAATCTTCAGGAATAGAATGTGATATCTTCCACTCTTTTTGCTCCGACATATATCGGCCAAGCTTTTCCAGGTCCTCCCTGGAAGGCCCTCCCCCATGATTGCCGATTCCCCAGAGAAGAAGCCCTGTCTGCTTTTCACTATTGCGGGAAATCCACAGTTTTACCTTTTCAACAGCTTTTCCCATCCCGGAATTGTAGTGGTCTGCTGCCCTATGGGCTAGAATTTTTGACCCGTCATACCCGACCCAGATAAAATCATCTGACGGAAGAGATAGATCATCCTGACCTGGGCGGCAGAACAGATAAGAGGAATATCCGGATTTTTTCAATATCTGCACCAATCCCCTTGTGTGACCGAAGGAGTCAAAATTGACGGCAGTCTCTGGCTCTATCCCAAAATGTTTTTTAAAGTAGCGCCTCCCTGTCAGGATCTGTCTGACGATCGATTCCCCGGCAGGCATATTAATGTCAGGTTGAAGATACCAGCCTCCCATGATGTACCACTTTTTCTCTTTTACCAGCGCCTGGATGCGGGCGAAAAGATCCGGTTCATACTCCTGGATCCATTGATAAAGAACCGCCTCATTATGACAGAATACAAAACCGTCATATTCCTCACACATACCAGCTGCTGCCCGGAATGTGGAAATCGCCTCAGCAGCACCCTCTTCCCAGGTCCAGAGCCAGACCGGATCAAGGTGTGCATTGCAGATGAGAAACAGCCTCTTTTCCGTCATACAACCCTCTGTTTGAATATCATGATAAAAAGTATATCACATCAATTGACTTTTTGTGTATGAATCCATAGTTTAAGGTTTTAGATACATGACTAACCCCAAATAAAGTAGGTTAAAAGGTTAAATAAAATGACGATAAAAAGAAAAAAAGGTGTTCTCGGCATTTTAACTGGCGGCGGAGATGTACCAGGATTGAACCCGGTCATACGCGCGATTACCATACGCGCAAACCGCGAAGGATATCAGGTCATAGGAATTCGGAAAGGATGGAGCGGCCTCCTCGGAATGATACGAGAAAAAGACGCAGACAACAGCCCGTTCTATCAGATCCTTTTTGAAGAAACAGTCAACAAGATCGGACGGACAGGAGGGACCTTTCTTCATACATCCCGCACACAGCCCAGTCATATGCCCCATTTGAATCTTCCGCCTCATTTAAAAGACCGATATAAAGAAGACATCAATGATCTGACCCCTGAAGTTCTGAAAAACCTGGATTATCTAGGCATTGATTACCTCATTCCCATTGGAGGTGATGATACACTCAGCTATGCCACCAGGCTCCATAAAGAAGGGGTTAAGGTTATATGCGTTCCAAAAACTATGGACAATGATGTGCCGGGCACAGATTACTGTATTGGTTTCAGCACATGCGTGACCAGGACCATTTCCATGACCCATGCTCTCAGAACAGCCGCAGGGTCGCACGAGCGGTTTCTGGTGATCGAGGTCTTTGGGAGATACGCAGGTTTTACGGCCCTGCTGCCCACCATGGCCGGCGCTGCCAACCGGTGCGTCATTCCAGAGCACAAATTTAATATCGAGCAGCTGTGCGAACTTCTCACTTCGGATCGTAAGACCAATCCCAGCAACTATTCCGTTGTCCTCGTCTCAGAAGGAGCCATGTTCGATGGCAAAAACATGGTCTTTCAAGACCAGGAAAAAGATATGTTCGGCCATAAAAAACTGGGTGGAGTGGGAGACCACATTTCCTTGCTGTTAAAAGAATTATCTCCTAAATTCAACAACGGCCAGGTTATCAATGTGATCAACCAGCGCTTAAGCTATCTGGTCCGGTGTGGAAATCCGGATGCGATCGATTCTATCGTTCCTATGGCTTATGGCAATCTGGCTCTGGATCTGGTCCTGGATGGCAAATCAGGACGAATGGTCTGCCTCAGAAATGGGCAGTATAACAATCTTCCCGTAGATATCATCACCAGTAAGAAGAAAATCGTAAACGTGGATAAGTATTATCATACCGAGAGATTGCGGCCGAAATACAAAAGCTTTCACCAGAAGCCGCAATTTATCATGACTTCCGATTAACTCAGTAATAATACCAAATGGATTTATATTGTGATAGATCTTCGCCCACAGCTTTTAATCTTTTTAAATAATCGTAAACAGAGACATCGGTATAAATGTACGTTTCGGCCAGAGCAAGTTTCTTTTCCCATGGATGGAATTCGTACACCCTGCATCCATTGGGTAGGATAGAGATAATGTCGTGGTGCTGCGCAAAACTGAGGTAGTTCTTCCCGAGTCCCGGAACGTTGAACACGGTTTCATCCGTTCGCACTGTGCCCGTCATGAGGCGCGCTTCTTCCTCCCGTTCCTGAAGCAGTCTCGGAATCGGAACGCGGTATTCGTCTGTTTCTTCTTTTCCCTTGGTATTGAATGTGTAGTAAGGAGCGACTCCGATCATTCGCAGTTTATGGCGCAGGGCAGAGGCCTCGAACCTGCGTGAATTATAAAAAGTATAAACAAGTTGGTTATAGACCTCCAGGCCGTAGCGTCTGAACCTTTGGACCGCCTTCATGGATTGGGATGTGATCTCGTACGAATGCTCATAATGTGTGACAATCGTGATCTCCCTCTTGCCGGGAATGTGAAAATGGATAATGTCACGGACTAAGGATTCTGTGATCCGCTGGGGCAGCGTGACAGGAGTACGGGTACCAAGCCGGATCCTTTCCACATGATCTATGCTCGAGAGGCGGAAAAGCAGGTTTTCAATCCTCTGGTTGGACAGGATAAATGGATCTCCGCCTGTTACCAGCACTTCATTGATCTCAGGCGTGTCAGCAATCCATTGTATGGCCTTCTCTAATTTTTTCTTGGGCAGAACAGCATGCTGGGAATAAACATCCTTGATCTCCCAATTGCGCTGACAGTATACACATATCTGAGGACATGTGAGGACCGGTTTCAGGATACAGATCATAGGGTAGCGCCTGGTTATTCCTTCAATGGGAGAAGTGTCCCTCTCCCGCATGAAGTCCATCAAACCCTCCGGATTATTCCTTAGCTCGCACAATTTATTTACATAGTGGAGGGACGGGATAACCTGTGCTCTCACAGCATAGTCCTGCTTCCTCCCGGCTTCGTAATCCAACAGAGATAGATAATAAGGAGTGATCCCAAAGGGCACCTTGTATTTTGTGGCAAGTTTTACGGCTTCATATTCACTGGAAGATAGATTTATGAGTGAGGAGAGTGTATCCGCATCCCGGATGATGTTTCTTGTTTGCCACTTCCAGTCGCTCCATTCAACATCCGTAGCTTTAAAATATTTTAATATTCTCTGCTTGTTGGCTACTCTCCTGCGCCCAATCTCCTTGTCCAGTCCGGAAGGATAAAGATTCAGAAAGTTCTGCGCTCTGCTTGACATCCTGGAAAGATCCGACGACCTCAGTTTTGCCGCCCGGAGTCCCTTGTGCCGCGCAAAAGCCGGCATTTTTTCTTCGTATATCTTTGCCTTCCCGGCAATTCCTTTTAGAAGATGCTCCAGTTCTGCCAGAAATCCAGGCGCCGGGATCGGAATATTAGGGGAATCATCGGCATATAAAAGATCGTTCAGATATCCGAGAAAACTGAAGCCCGCTAGTTGTTCATTCCTGGTAGAAAGAATACTTCTCATCACTTTGATCGCATCCTTGACCAGGATCCATTTGAGATGAGGAATTTCAGAGTCGCCGTCGAATATTGCATCCAGACGAAGGGAAAGCGCTCTTCTTATTCTCCTTCTCTTTATGGTTAACGAATCCGGAGAAGTCAATATTTCTTTAAACTCAGTATCCAGATCCAGTATTCTACGAATCCTATTCGATATTTTTTCCTTTACTATTTTTTTCTTCATGCTTCCTATTCTTCCCCTGTGGAAAAGAAATCATTACATCTGGATGAGCAGTCGGAGAATTCGGTCAGAACTTTATCAACCCTGCAAATTCAATATTATCATTTACTCTGTTGATAAATGTATCATATTTTTAAAGAATAAAAAAGGGACGATAATAAAAATAGGGTTCAAGGATTCTAGGGTTCGAGGATTCGAGTGTTTTTATTGTATCCCGTTGAATTTAGTGCCTGGACTATTTACGAGTTGAGGAGAGGCCAAGGAAAAACAGTTTATAGAAGTCCTTAGAGGTCTATAGAAGTCCTTAGAAGTCGTTGCATCAACTACTGGGTGATATATAATAAGTTATGTTAGGTTATCGGCAGTTTTTATGAATAAAGCAGGATAAAAGACTCAGATGGAAATAAAAATAACACAAAAAGACATCATTGAGGTTTATAGATCCTTTAAGATCTGCCTGGAATTACTCAGTAAAGTTTTCCTGGAAGCTCCCCGAAATGAATTCATCGAGCAACTGGTCAAAAAAGACCTGTTTTCAGAATGGCCGCTTCCTGGAAGAGAAGCCATGTCTAAAGGGCTGAGGCTCATGCAGGCCTTCTGCGCCGATTGGCAGCCCTCCCAGCATAAAGAGGTCAGACTGGATTTCACCCAACTTTTTGCAGACTGTGAAAAATTGCTGTTTGAGGGGTTGAACAAAAAACCGGATAACCATGTTGGCAAGGAATTACATTTGCTCTCAAACCTGTGCGGGGAAGCGGCCGAAGCCGTGGATGTCGATAAACCGCAGGAGGAAGAACGGTTAATAGCAGCTATCAAACAATTCCTCCAGGAGAATATGCTGAAATGGATCGATCCTTCTATGCAGCACATCGCAGAAAACGCTGCGACCGATTATTATCGAGGCGCTGCTTACCTGACAAAAGGAACAGTAGAGATGTTGGCTGAATTTCTAGAACTTCCCCCAGTTCTTTAACCTACTTTATTTATAAAAACGGCCGATTCACATATTTATTTTGGATGGTCATAGCTTTCAATAATGAATCTTGCCAGGATGAAATTGGGTGCTGAATATCATAGATCGATAATAAAAAAATCATCGGCATTTTTTACCCTTCGGGCGAGCCGATCTCTTCGCAGTGGCTTCGTCGTGTTCCGTTCACAGTATATGAATACAGCTTCACGAACCACTCCTCGCAGCTACGGCAACCTCGACCCGTGAATAAAGCAGTGTATACCTTTAATCAGCGTTTTTTTGCGCTTTTATCCACTTTATACGGGCCGTGCTTGGGCCAGGGTCTGGGATCACTTTTGATCTTATTCAGGAGCAGTTCGATCCCCTTCCGGAGCTGAGCGTCGATCCCGTCTGCGACATCTTTTGGGTGAAGGTCAACGATAAAATCCGGTGTAATCCCTTCATTTTCCACGATCCATTTTCCGCTGGGATCATATATCCTGTAATCCGGCGTAGAGAGCCCTCCGCCATCAATCAGGCTGTAGAAATAGGATACGCCCACAAGTCCTCCCCAGGTCCGGGTTCCGACGATCGGACCCATCCTGCGCATGCGGAATTCCATGGGAAGCATGTCCCCGCCTGAGCCAGCCTGCCGGTTAGTCAGGCAGACCATGTGAGCCCGTGTTGCAAATTCAGGGATGGTCTGATCATGGGAATAACGCCGCGTCCAGTAAGCATGCACGGGTTTCTGCAGGCGGCGGAGAAAGATATCCGGATCCAGTCCCCCGCCGTTAAACCGGCCGTCGATTATCAGGCCCTTTTTCCGCATCTGTGCATACCAGTATTTTGGAAATTCAACTGAGGACCCAAGATAGGTATCTGGTAGATGGATGTAACCTATCTGACCGTTGGAAGCCTTTTCGCACACCTTGCGATTGTGCTCGACCCATGACAGATAACGAAGTTGGCTTTCGCTTCGAACGGGTTTGACCACAATCTCTCTGGCCCCCTCGGCAACCGGCTTGCTGTTGACTAACAGAGTGACCTGTTTGCCGGCAAGATCGAGAAAATAGCTGTATATATTTTTTTCAGTCGAAACATCCCGGCCGTTGATCTTCAGGAGATAGTCTCCGGCTTTAACATGAACTCCCGGGCGCATAAGCGGAGGTACGATCCCGCGCGACCAATCTGGTACGTCGTAAATCTTTTTAAACTTGTAACGTTTAACTGCCGGATCGATCTTCCAATCTGCGCCAAGCATTCCCACATTGACCCGTGATGTCCTTCTCCGGACATCTCCGCCGTACACATAGGTGTGGGAGGTGTTCAACTCACCGATCAACTCGCCGATGAGATACTGGATATCCTGGCGGCAGGAGACATAGGGAAGGAGCCGCTCATACTTTGTCTTCATGGCAGCCCAGTTAACACCGTGCATGTCAGGTTCGTAATAAAGGTCCCGCTCCATGCGCCATGCTTCATTGAACATCTGCTTCCACTCGGCCTTTGGATTCAACCACATCTTCATCCCGGAAAGATCCAGTGCATGTCCCTTGGAGTCTTTTGCATCTGAACTGATGATCCCGACTGACCGGCCCTTTCTGTAGATAATATGCTCACCGTCTGCCGAGAGCTTGTATCCTGAAACGTCCGCAATAACCGGACTGGCCTTCCGCCCTTTAAACGAAAAAGAATAAAGAGTCTGGGAACCAGGCCCTCTGAATTCAAAGCGGTTGTAATCTCCTTCATCGCCATTCATATAAAAGAGGGACGTATCATTGACAGCCAGATTGCGGTAATTGGCTGCAGGAAGAGGCAGAGGTTCTATCCGCTTAGTAATGCCGGCAAAATCGATGCGGACGTTGACTTTTTCTATGTTTTTTTCGCTGTTCTCTTTTTTGGATTTCTTATCCACTCCTTCTTCGTCATTCTTAAAAACAAAGAACGGTTTTCCTTCTTTTTTGAGGGTCAGGCAGTAAATACCGGCCGCATTTTTATAGACCAGTTCCCATTCAAAATCACAGTAGGTGGGATCAAACCTCCGGTTGGAGACAAAAAAGAGGTGCTCCCCGTCCTTGGAGAACACAGGATTAAAATCATTAAAGATCCCCTCGCTGACACAGTGGATCTTTCCGGAATCCAGCTCATAGACATAGATTTTGTTGACCAGATCTTCGTCCATCTTGCTGTATGCCAGATACCGGCTGTCCGGAGACCAGTTGAAGTCGGAAATGGCTTTGACATCCAGGGATACATCCACATTTTCAAAGTGGGCCTTATCCACCTCGGTGATCTTTTTTGTTTCCACATCCAGGAAATAACAGCGCAGAGTCTGATCGGCAAAAGCGATTTTTTTGCTGTCCGGAGACCAGCGGAGCGTGTGCCGGTAGCCGTTCTTGTGCTGCGTCAGGGGGACGGTTCTGTTTTCGCCCTTAGGATCCACAATATGGATCTCATATTCTCCACTTCTGTCCGACAGATAAGCGATCTTCTTACCATCCGGGCTCCAAGCCGCATCTTTATCCCTTGCGCCACAGTCGGAAGACAGGTTTCGAGTGGGACCGTCGTTTTTGGGAACAGAAAAAATCTCGCCTCTGGAAACGACCAGAGCCCGCTTGCCCTTCGGTGAAATATTATAATCCGTGATGAATCCGGAAACCTGTTTAAGATAAGGCCGTGCCTCGGCAGCATCGGCCTTGATGTCTATAGGAACTCTCCGGCTTTCACCTGTTTTAACATCCAGTGTCCAGAGCGTGCCTCCTAATTCATACACGATCCTGTCCATCCCTTTGCTCGGGCGGCGGACATCATATTCTGTGTGGTGTGTGATCTGATCGATCGCATTTGATGGTATATCATAGACAAATATATTCAGTACCCCTTTCCGGTCCGAACTGAAATATATCTTATCCCCGATCCACATGGGAGTGCGGTCTGTTCCTTCGAATTGGGTCAGGGCCTTAATCTCATCTGACTTGAAATCATAGAGGTAGATGTCCTGGGCCATTCCTCCGGTGTACCGCTTCCAGGTACGGTGCTCCCTCGCCAGTTTATTGAAGGCGATCTTGTTGCCATCCGGTGAGAAACTGCCGGCCGCCGCTTCATTCAGGATCAGTTCCTCCAGGCCCCTGCCATCAGGAAAAATGAGAAAGAGCTTGCTGAACCGGCTGTAACTGTGTCGGCCTGAGGAGAAAATGATCTTGTTTTTTTGGGGGTGCCAACCTACAACCTGATCATTTCCAGGATGAAAGGTCACACGGGTGATATTCCCGCCGTATACATCCATCACATAGACATCGGCGTTACCATCATACTCTCCGGTGAATGCGATCTGAGAACCGTCAGGCGAAAACTTGGGAAACCGCTCCTGACCGTCATGGATGGTTAGCCGGGTGGCTATACCGCCCTGTACAGGAACGGTCCAGATATCCTCTCCATGCACAAAAACGATGGCATCACCGTGAATATCCGGAAAGCGCATAAGCGGACGCTTCTCGTCTGCAAACAGCATACCATGTGCTAAAAAAAGACCCATAAGGGCAAAAAGCAATATTCGACCAAAGACGATTTTTTTAGGGGATAGTCTCATAATTTTAGCCTCCAAAACATATAAAATCAGAAGAAGTAAGCTAACATATGAACGCAAAATATTCAATTGGAGGAAAAGAAATTATTATCCAGGTGGCTATCCTGGATTATTCACGGGTCGAGGTTGCCGTAGCTGCAAGGAGTGGTTCGTGAAGCTGTATTCATATACCGCGAACGGAACACGACAAAGCCACTGCGGTAAGATCGGCCTGCCCGGAGGGTAAAAAGTGTCGATACATAAAAATAAATCTTCTGATGATTGTGTCAATGTTTAAACGTATCGACAATTTTTATGAATAATCCAGGATCCCTGGGATATTCACAAGTCGATATGCACGGCGTGGCGCATAAAGCCGTATTCATATACTGCGAATGCGCCGCAACAAAGCAGATCGGCCTGCCCGAAGGGTGAAAGCGACCGAAAATAATTTTTAATCGATTAAAACCAGTAAAGCAACAATCATCCTCCAAAAAAACCAATAATCATTAGTGCTTTAAAAAGAAAAATAATGTCAGGTTTCGGTCGCTTTTATGAATAATCCAGGCTAGTTATTTTTTTGTGTCAGGCGGGACATCCAGACATATCCGTACTCCTGCCAGACGGACTTGCCCTCCCGGTTTTTCCCTTGTTCCAGAAACTCAGCCAGCCAGGCGCCACCAGGTCCGCGGCGAAGGATGCCAGGCTTTTTCAGAAAGGGAGACCAGCATGGAAAAGTGCTCTCCTCCTTTTTTCCGTTGACTTCCCACTCCGCTATAAGAGTACTGCTCGGAGTGCCGTCCGGTTTGGTAAAATTGATCACAGGTTCCAAGTAGATAACCTTCTGATCGGTCGGGATCGGGTCATCGGGCCAGTCCCAATCCTGCCTGTCTTTAGATTGTTCCTTGGCAGTAGTGGTTCCTGTTCCGACCCTGCCCTTGAATTTAAAATGACGGATCTCTTTGCCGTATTTAAGATGGGGAGCTTTGTACTGGATCTTGCTCAACCCGCTGATCTTATCCTTAACCGCCTGCTGATGGGTCCCCGGCATACCTGAAGAAGGCACAGCCGAGGGAAGCAGTCCGAGCATTCCCCGGATCTGTGCAGCCAGATCATCCAATCCGGTCGTATCCTGATCCATATCAAACTCTACTGTCCCTTCTCCTGAAATATTTCCTTTTTCATCTACATAAAAGAAAAACTGAGTCTCATGTTTAACAATGAGGGTCAGACGCGGATTCCGGAAACGGACCTCTTCGCTCGACCCCCGGCCCTCCCATGTCCCGTGAAGCTCTTTTATCACTTCTTCCAGGCTCATTTTTCCCGGCACTCCTGTTGAGCCCGGCACATCCTGGAGGAAAATTCCCGCCAGAAAGACCGGAATAAAAGACAGAATAAATATTATTGAAATGATTTTTCGCATAAAGATACTCCCTGCCGTCTCTATGTAACATATGCAGGTAACTCAGAATTGTCAACTGGGAAACTTATTGCCTTATCGGATTGTCAATCCAAGGAAGCCTTGTTAAGATAGGGCTTACAATTGCAAGGAGGAAAAATCATGATTTCTGACAAAATGGAACGTATCGACAATTTTCATGAATAGACTATTTACCTGGGTTATTCACAGGTTGATATGCGAGGCGAAGCGTATGAAGCTGTATTTATATACTGCGAATGCGCTGCAACAAAGCAGATCGGCCTGCCCGGAGGGTGAAAAGTGTTGATACATAAAGTCAAATCTTCTACTGTTTATATTAATGATGGAACGTATCGACAATTTTCATGAATACCCCGGGCTATTTAAAGGAGGCGATCATATGAGACATCTGAAAAATCTTTTTTACAGGCTGTCCATTCTTGTTCTACTGGTTATGACGAGCCCTGTGTTTGCAGCAGCTCAGGGGGTTCCAAAAAAGCGTGCCATCACGTTCTGGGGATTTCTGATGCGGCCGAAATTTATTGTCATGCTGACCATTGCGGCCATCGTTCTTGTCCTGCTCCTATCCAAAAAGATGAAAAACAGCATCAAGATCCCGATCCTGCTTCTCTCCACTTTTTTGTTTGGCATCGCTGCCAACCTGCCTGTAAAATTATTTTCTTCCTTTTCTATGCATCCATCTCCTGTATGCGCGGTGGCAAAAGCAATGCTCTACGGCTTTCGCATCCCCATGATCGTCACACTGGCCGTTATTCTTTTTCTGACGATTATCGGACCGAAACTATTCTGCGGATGGATCTGCCCCATTGGCGCTCTCCAGGAACTGATTGCTATGTGGGCCGATAAACTAAAGATCAAACGGATCAAGTGTAATTTTTCGGTCTCTCAATTCATCAGGCTGGGGATTTTTATTCTGTTCATCTTTCTGAGCGGTACGGCCATTCTGCATATAACTAATCAAGGCAGAGTCATTCCAATCGCCTTTTACGATTATCTCAACGCTTTTCACGGTTTTGAGATCGAATGGCAGAAGACAATACTGGACAATATCATCCATTTTCTCCCCTTTATCCTGACGGTGATCCTGTCCTTTAAACTTTACCGGCCGTTCTGCTATTTCGTCTGTCCCATTGGAATTTTCACCCACCTCCTAGCGCAAGTCTCCCTGTTCAGGGTGACACTCAAGCGCCCTCCCTGCGACGACTGTAAGATTTGCACAATCACATCCCCCTGCCCCGTGGTCCCTGAGATCCTGAAAAACGCCTCACTCAGGCCGGACTGTTTCTCCTGCAATATCTGTATAGAATCCTGTCCGAAAGATGCTCTTGAATTCGGGATCAAAAAAACTTTCTCGGCTTAACCCATTACAAACAGCAGGAAGGAGGTTTATTATCTCTTACCCAGGTTTTCCAGTTGTTTATCCTTGGAAAAAACATAAACACCAGGAAAAATGAGACAAAAAGCAGGATATAGAAGTCCGAATTGAAGCCTCCCAGGAAAAACAGGACCAGCCCCATAAGAGCAGGAACTTCGGCCAATACCGAGGTCATGATCGAAACCCTAAAGATCTTGAAAACCAGTTTCTCCTCGTTGTCCGTACTTTTGGCCCTGAGCAACAATCCCCGAAGAAGCCTTATAACGACGATCTGGAGAGCAGCAGCAAGATAAAAAATGTAGCGTACGGACTGAGGGCTGCTCAATTCGACCCAGCCGGTAAAAGGACTGAGAGACGCTCGAAAAATCTCCACAACTATTAAATAAGCCAGCAGACTCCCTATAATGACTCCAGATATAATTAGAGCCATTTTGAAATATTTTTTAATAATCATATCTTGTTCCATGGAACTTACTCTCTTTTTCCTGAATTTTCTTTTAATGTAATCCATAAAACCGGATTCGTCAAAACATATAGTCCGGATCATTCCTTTTCTCATTGAAGTTCTTAGACAATGATGGAATAATATATAGCTTATAAAGTCAATCGAGATGAAACACAAGCCTCTTTTTCTGCTTTCCATCATGGCGCTTTTCTTTTTTGCTCCTTTCGCCTCAGGAGAAACTAGACCATACAGATGCATGTCCTTCGATTTTGCAAATGATTTGTTTTTTGGGACAGATCGCAGTTATACAGGGGGGGGCAAACTCGGATTTCTCATAGAACTGCCTTATAATTCCGCAACAAAACCTGCATTAAAGTGGATGCCTTTTATAAAAAAAGCAGGCTTCAAGCACGCTATCTCCTTCTCCATCAGCCTAAATGTTTACACTCCGGATGATATCACCATATCCGACCTTATTCCCGATGACCAGCCTTATGCTGGTTATCTTTACGTTTCCCTGGGTATTCACAGTTTTAATAACAGATGGAAAGAGACAATTGGTATCGATATCGGAGAAATAGGCCCCTCTGCATTTTCTGAACAGATACAAAAATTCATCCACAATGCCCTAAACATCAAGAATCCCAAAGGATGGCACAACCAGCTTAAGAACGAAATCACATTCCAGATGTTTTATGAAAACCGGATAAAATTACTCAGGTCACAAATAACAAAGAGATTTTGTTTTGAAATGATCCCTCATTTCGGCGGAGGGGCAGGAAACGTTTATGTCTATGTCAATTCAGGCATTCAGATGAGAATGGGATGGAATCTGCCCGATGACTTCGGGATCCCTCTTCCTCGCCCTGGTGGAGAAACACAGTCAAATTTTCAGTATTACAACACATCAGGACTTTATTTTTTTGCAGCACTTGATGGACAAGCGGTTTTGAGAAACATCTTTCTGGACGGCAATACATTTCAATCCAGCCACCGTGTCGAGAAATATCCATTAACAGGAAGCTTGATTTTAGGTGTCTCACTCACTCTGGGGCGGATCAATTTCAGCTTCACGACGGTTCGCTGGACAAAAAAATACACCACAGAATCAGCAGGTCATAATTATGGGATATGTTCGATCTCTTTTTC
>CBDVEQ010000020.1:0-19906 GCA_965373045.1 uncultured bacterium
CCTTGTCTTTGAGGTAAAAATTAAAAAATGGAAGTTCGATCTCTTTTCTGAAATATTCCCCTGTTTTAACGTCAAAGCTAATGTTTCCCAGGCGGTCGCCGGGCATGGATGCCCAGCCGCCGTGGCGCCAGGGACCTACCACAAGCGTGCTATTGTTATCGGGATTCTTTTTTTCAAGTGTATAGTAAATGCTCATAGGGCCGTAAAAATCTTCGGCGTCGAACCAGCCGGCTACATTCAGGATGGGATGTTTTATATTTTCGAGATATTGAAGAACGTTTTGCTTTTTCCAGTAGTCGTCATAATCCCCGTGTGTCATGTATTCGTTCCAGGTGGGGACACGATTGTGAAAATATCTGTTGTCAACATTTGCCACAGGACCCAGCTCAAGGAAGAATGAATATCCGTCAGGAGTACCGTAATCAAAACGGGCAGTGCCTTTTGTGCCTGGGCCGGACCTGACAGCCGCATTTCTGGACAGCCATCCGAAAGTGTACATCAGGCGGAATGCGCCGTTGTGATGGAAATCATCTCCGATCCACATGTCTGATGGAGAAGCCTGTGGAGAGGATGCTTTCAGTGCCGGATGGGCATCGATCATTCCCATGACAGTCTGCCAACCAGGGTAGGAAATACCCCATTGACCGACCCGTCCGTTGTGAATGGGGATCTGTTTTAAGATCCACTCGATCGTGTCATAGGTGTCGCTGCTCTCATCAGTATCCCTGTCGCTTTTTTTTACAGTTTTGTGCGGTTTCATGACGATGAATTCACCCTGGGATTTGAACTTTCCCCGGACATCCTGGTAAACAAAAATAAAGCCCTCCTCCGCGTATCCCTTTGCCGGACCCAGGCGGCGCTTGAAATTCTCCAGGCCGTAATTTCCAACCGAATAAGGTGTTCGTAAAAGAAGGATGGGGTATTTTTTTGTCTGATCTTTTGGAGTATACACCTGGGTGAAGAGTTTGGTCCCGTCCCGCATGGGCACCATGTATTCAGCCTTAGTGTAATGGTTTTTTATGGAATAAACAGATTGGCCGGTTGTTGAATCCGTTGTGCCTGGAATCAACATCGATCCCAAAATCAAAATAAGGATAGCCAGTGACAGGTGTCTTCTCATGATCTCCTTCCTTCAATTAAGTCTGGATTATTAACAATAATTTTTGTCGAAACTGTTAATTTGGATATAAAGGACGATTTATTCTTCCTGAGAATCTTCTTGAGGAAGGTTTTCTTCATCCCCGGAAGGCAAACTCTCTTTCTCAAGGCGCCTCTTCAATTTTTCTTCCTGTTTTTTCTGGCGGGCCAGCTCCTTGCTTCTTTTTGCGCTCTTATAGGCTCTATTGCTTTTCCCCATAATACATCCTCATTTTATATGGTTTTTTATCGGATCAAACCGCTTAAATCGGCGTATAATAAAAAGGGACGATCCAAAAGAACCGTCCCCTTTTGTTTGTTTGTAGTTGTTTTTTTAAACTGCATCCCTTTATCGGGTAGATCAGTAACCTCTGTTTCTCCCGAAACCTCCCTGCCTGGGCCGATCTTCTCTCGGTTTGGCCTCATTCACTTTGATAGCCCGTCCTTTAAAATCCGAGCCGTTCAAAGATTGGATGGCATTTTCAGCCTCTTCCTTGTTGGACATTTCAACAAAACCGAATCCTTTTGACTGGCCGCTGAATTTGTCCTTGATAATGGATGTGGTTTCCACGGTACCGTATGCCTCAAAAGCCGACTTGACGTCGTCCTCAGTGGCATTAAACGAAAGATTGCCTACATAGATATTCATATTCGTCTCCTTTGACGTAGAAAAGCGCGGCAGGCAGCCGAAACTTTCCTTTTTTAAATTTTGCGAAATAAAAGAGAGGAATATGAAACCGGTTTGGAAACGTTCCCCAATCCTTTTAAATCAAACATATTATTGCATAAATCGTAGTATTCTGCAAGCAAAAATGTTCTGATTATATTGACCCTGTTGTTTTGAGTGTGATATGAATATTTCAAAATGAAAATTAAAGTTCAAAAATGGATACAGGAAAGCAGCAGGAAATCCAAGGAGATCAAAATGGATGTAAGTTATTTTATTGAAGAGAAGGTCAAAGAGATCAAAGAGATAGTCGGAGATGATATTGCCATTAACGCTTTATCGGGCGGAGTGGATAGTTCTGTTGTAGCCATATTGGCGCACAAAGCACTGGGGGACAAGGTTAAGAATATTTTTCTCAATACAGGAATGATGAGACAGAATGAGCCTGAAACCATACAGGCAAGCTTTAAAAAGATCGGAATAACAGTCGAAGTAAAAGATGTGTCTGATCGATTTTTTACAGCCCTTAAGGGAGAAGAGGATGGAGAAGAGAAAAGGAAGATTTTTAGAGATACTTTTTATACGGTTTTAAGTGAAGCTGTAAAAGAAAGCGGAGCAAAATGTCTGCTGCAGGGAACGATAAAGCCTGATGTTGAGGAGACCCAGGCAGGAGTAAAAACGCAGCATAACATATTATCGCAAATTGGGATCGATCCTGAAGAGCAGTATGGTTTTAAAACCATAGAGCCTCTTATTGATCTTGTAAAATGGGAGGTCCGTGAGGTCGCGCGGGAATTGGGAATGCCTCAAACACGATTTAATACCATGCCTTTTTTAGGGCCCGGACTGACAGGAAGGGTGATCGGTGAGGTTAGCAGAGAAAGGATTGAAATAGTAAGGAAGGCAAACAATATTGTTGAAGAGGAACTCATGCCTCTTAAGCCGTTCCAATGTCTGGCTGTCTTGTTCAAGGATAGTGCCACCATGAAAGGGGATGAAAATGCCCTGGGAAGGAATTACGGCAGTATAATCGCAGTGAGATGTGTTGAAAGCGAAGATGCAAGAACCGCAGAAATAACGGAAATTCCATATGATGTTTTAAAGAAAATTGTAAAGAGAATAACCACAGAAATTCCTGATGTGATAAAGGTAGTGTATGACATTACTCCAAAACCGCCGAGTACGATCGAGTATATTTAAAAACCCTGATTATCATGGAAAATTTAACTTCTATTAAAACCGGAAAAAAGGAATTTGACGAATTCTATCCTCGAATAAAGGCGTTTCTGCAGCAGGATTCCCTGGATATGGAGATCGACGGGGAGAAGGTCCGCGGGTACCGTTCGCCAGACTCAAGAGCCATCTGGATACGTGACCACAGCGACATCCTTCGCGGCGCCAAGTACATCGAAAAGGACATGATAAGTGCTGTAGAACACTTTGCTGCTACTCAGGCAGCAAACGGCCGCATTTTTGATTATTTTACCACCTATCCGGACAAACTTCCCAGCCAGAGGGAGAACTGGACCAAATATGTGCGAGTCCCGGTGGAGGCTGACGTAGAATACAGGTTCATCAAAGCCGCCTATATTGCCTGGCAAGCGGCCGGAGACGACCAGTGGATCAAGGGTCTTTTGCCTCATATGGAAAAAGCGCTCCATTATGTGCTAACAGATCCACAACGCTGGGATGACCAGCATCAGCTTGTTAAAAGAGCCTATACTATCGACACCTGGGATTTCGCTTACACGGCCGGGGAAAACGACTGGCTGGAATTTCAGATCACGGATAATACCTTCTGGGGGATCATGCACGGCGATAACAGCGGATACTATGAGGCTTTCAGGATCATGGAGCTTCTCTATGATTTTTTTCAGAATTCGATCCGAGCCCAATACTGGCGTGAACAGGCAGAAGGGATCCGGTCGCGGATGAACCGTGTGTGCTGGAACGGACGGTTCTACACCCACTTTGTGAAATTGACTCCGGTCGATATTCCTGGAGTTGAGGAAGAAGCTCAATTGAGTCTCAGCAATCCCATGGATATCAATCGCGGTACAGCTTCACATGAAAAAGCTGTTTGTATCCTTCATGAGTATAAAAAACGCCGGCAGGAAACCAAGGCCTTTGCAGAATGGTTTTCCATTGATCCTCCTTTTCCAACAGGTATTTTTGGAGACAAGAAACTGAAACCCGGTGCCTATATAAATGGCGGTATTTTGCCCCTTGTAGGAGGGGAACTGGCCAAGGCTGCTTTTAACCATGGGTTTGAAACGTATGGCGTGGATATTCTCACACAATATTATGAAAAAATCGCGGATTCAGGCGAGACTTTTCTCTGGTATTTTCCTGACGGTTCTCCTTCCAGTGTCGAGACCAGCACTAGTCCTGAGGCAACCCCTACAGACGGGTGGGGCTCGAGCGCCATGCTCTATGCAATGATAGAGGGATTAGCCGGAGTCGAAGACCGGCTGAAGCTGTTTCGTAAAGTGCAATTGTCTCCCCGCTGGCCGGCTGCCGGCGTGAATGAGGCGGAAGTACGGCTTCAATATGCTGCATCCGGAAGCTCGTTCGGCTATCTGTACAGAAGTGAAGAAAAGGAGATCGTTCTTGAGATTGAAGCAGACGAAGCGCTTGTTCAGTTCCATATTCTTCTTCCAGAAGGATTATCCGGGCAGAGCGTAAAGATAAACAACAAAAAAGTTGATTTCATTAACACAGTAATCGAGCAAAGCGCCTATGTGGATTTCCGGACATCAATAAAAAAAGGTGCAGTCATAGAGATCCTCCTGTGAAAGACAAAAATGAGATTATAGGGTTCTCCTGGTTTAAAAAACACTTCCAGGAAATCTGTTCACTCTTATATGAAAAAACAGTCACGAATGAAGGTTTGTTTCTTCCTTGGCGGGATTTTCGATGGGATCCTATTGGCAAGCATTACGGCACGCTCGTGTCACAAGCCCGGATGATCTACAATTTTGCTGAAGCTTATAAGAAAAGCCATGAAATGAAATATCTGGATGAAGTAAAAAAAGGATGCCGCTTCCTTCTTGACCGTTTCAAAGATCCGAAGAATGGCGGATATTTTTACAGCTGCGATGTCAAAGGAGATATCATTGATTCCAGAAAAGACAGCTACGGCCACGCCTTTGTGATCTTTGGCCTGTCTCATGCCGCAAAAGCTGCAAGAAACTCAGAATTCAAAGATGAAGCGCTTAAAACCTGGGAGTTCATGAAAAAGGTTCTCAGAGATGAGTATGGAGGACTATATACTAAGCTGTCCTGTGATTTTGAGGTTTTAGAAAAAAGGAGATCCCAAAATCCAATCATGCACTTATTTGAGGCGCTGCTCGCGCTGTCTGAGCTGGAGGGGATGGATCATATTCTGGAGGAAGCTGTTGATGTCGCAGATTTTATCCTGGACAGACTTGTCCGCCACAAAGATCACCATCTCCCCGAATATTATGACCAAGACTGGAATGAGCTTCCGGAAGAGCAGGGGGGAAACCTGGATGTGGGGCATGCTTTTGAATGGGCCTACCTTCTTTCATATGCGGTTGAGCGCGGTTTTCCTGAATCCTATCTCTGGCATGCAGAGAAATTTTTAGCCAATGGACTGGCCATAGGATTTGATCCCAAAGAAGGGGGGATCTTCTCTCCCGCTTCGCCGGATGGAAATTCAGTTCAAAAGATCAAAGGCTGGTGGGAACAGTGTGAAGCTGTGCGGACCATGATACATTTTGCTGTTGTGAGAGATAAGGACAGTCTTTGGGATCCGTTAAAAAAGACCATAGGCTTTATTCATAGTTCGATGATCGATCCTGAAAACAAAGGGTGGTACACTTTTCTTGCTGAAGGAGTGGATCACATGAACCAGGAAAAGATCATGCCTGGAAAGGTTTACTATCATACAATTGGTATGTGTTTGGAGATTTTTCGCCATTTCCCTCTTTTTGCTTTTGTGTGATTAAGCTATACTAATGTGCATGAAGCGAATAGCAATATTAACGCGCGATTGCGCTGGTATTAACACAGCGATCAGGGCTGTGGTCCGCACAGCATACCATTACGGCGTCGATGTGCTGGGTGTTGTCAAAGGGTATGAGGGACTTATCAATGGTGATTTTATTCCCCTGGACAGACGGTCTGTTTCCGGGATCCTCAATCTTGGAGGAAGTATTTTAAAGACAGCCCGGTCAAAGAGATTCAAGGACAAAGAGTTTCAAAAGATGGCTGTCCGGAATATCAGGGAAAACAGTATCGACGGCCTCATTGTGATCGGAGGAAACGGATCCCTGACTGGTGCCCATATTCTGGTTGAAAACTACGGCATCCCGACCATTGGAGTGCCGGCAACCATTGATAATGATATCAATGGAGTGGACCTTACTATCGGGGCGGATACTGCCGTCAATGTAGCGCTGGACGCCATTGACAAAATACGTGACACTGCCCTGAGCCTGGAGCGAATTTTTGTAGTCGAAGTGATGGGCCGGAACAGCGGCTACATCGCTCTTCAAGTTGCTCTGGCCGGAGGCTGCGAGGAAGTCCTGCTTCCTGAGCGGGAGCATGATATTGTTAAGATGAGCGAGGAGATCAAGGCCGGAAATGCCATGGGCAAGGTGAGCTGGATCGTCATTGTAGCTGAGGGAAAAGCCAGAGCCAGTGTGATTGCGGAAACCATCACCGAGATCACAGGGCTCGAAACCCGCGAGGCCGTGCTCGGGCACATCCAGAGGGGAGGAAGACCCACTGCTCTGGACCGCATTCTGGCTTCCAGGCTTGGAAGTTATGCTGTCGATCTTATTAAGGATGGAAAAACAGGCTTATGTGTTCATCTTGAGAATGACCATGAAGCCGCATTTCCTCTCAGCCAGGCGATCGAACCGAAAAAGGTTGATATTGAAGCCCAATACAGGCTGATTAAATTATTAACATGACAAAATCGAGGAAGTTGAAAGTTGGGATCGACAATTACGGTCTTTATCCGCTCGGTCTCAACCTATTGGAAACCATGCAGTGGGCGCAAAATAATGGAGCAGAGGGTGTTCAGTTTTCCGGGTTGATGCTGGAAAAAGGCGAAACAGTAAGCGCCGAAGAGCTCAGGGACATAAAAAAGTTTGCCGTGGACAATTCCATGTACCTGGAATGGGGTGGCGGTCAGCATGTTCCGTTTGATACTGCGACCTGGGAGAAAAAAGATATCTTTGCGGTCAATAAAAAGGCTGCCGAAGAGGCCGAGATTCTGGGAACGCGGATCGTTCGCTCCTGTTCCGGAGGTCTTTTCCGATGGGACTTGAAAAGCCCGGCCACTGAATTGCTCCTGAGGGAAATATCCCGGTCGCTGCGGAAACAGCGTCAGATGCTGCGTGACCACAATGTTATTCTGGCGATTGAGACACATTTTGAGTTTACTACTTTTGAACTGCTCAAGGTTTTTGAATACTGCGAAGCCGAGCCCGGGGATTATCTTGGGATCTGTCTCGATACCATGAACCTTCTGATCATGTTGGAAGACCCTCTTTTAGCAGTAGAAAGGATTCTTCCCTGGGTGGTGAACACTCATATCAAGGACGGCGGATTATCTCTTGAGAGCGAAGGATTCCGGGTCTTTCCTGTTGAACTGGGACAGGGAGTAGTGGACCTTCAAAAGATAATTCAGCTCCTTTCCAAGCATGACTGCGATGTCAATCTGTCGGTCGAGGACCATGGCGGTGATTTTCTAATCCCTATCTTCGATCCTGTTTTTCTGTCAAAATTTCCAGACCTTACTGCACTGGAATTATCCAGGCTGGTTAATACAGCAAAAAAAGCGGAAATGTCCGGGTTTCCCACTGTTGTTAAGAGGGAAAAATGGCCGGAGATCTGCGAGCAGAGAATAAGGAATGACTTGCATAACCTAGAAAATATTATGGGCTGATATATGCTTCAGGTACGTGATCTTTTTTATTCCATCGGTGACCAAAAACTGATTTCAGGGATCAATTGGAGTTTGCCGCCACAAAAGCGGGTTGCCCTCATCGGGCCTAATGGCTCGGGAAAAACCACTCTACTCAGGATCATTATCGGGGAGATCGAGCCTCATAAAGGAAAGATCGCCAAGCCGCGTCATTATTGCATCGGGTATCTTCCACAGGAAGAGGTGGTTGTGGGCGAGGGAACCGTGCTGGAAAATGCCCTGGCCGGAAAGCCCGAGGTTCTGGAACTGGAACAAAAGATCCAGGCCCTTCATTCTGGCCTGGATCTGAATGATGGTGATCAAAAAAAGAACTTGAAGCGGCTGGGAGTTCTGGAGCAGCGTTACCAGAATTTGGGCGGTTACAGCCTTGAAGCAGAGGCGAAAAAGATTCTTTCCGGCCTGGGATTTCTGGAATCGCAGTTTCCTTCCCCTTTTTCCGAGCTGAGCGGCGGCTGGTGTATGCGCATCTACCTGGCGCGTCTCCTTCTTCAGGAACCTGACCTTCTACTGTTGGACGAGCCGACCAATCACCTGGATATCCCGTCCATGGAATGGCTGGAACAGTACCTGGTTAAATTTAAAGGGAGCGTGGTGATCGTTTCTCACGACCGTTTTTTTATTGACCGGATATCTCAGGAGATCTATGAACTGGACAGGGGAAATCTGACCCGTTACAGGGGGAACTACCGGTTTTATGAAAAACAAAAGGAGCAGAGTATGCAGCTTCTCGTGAAGAGACGTTAGGAGCAGATTACAGAAAGAGAGCGGATCCAGAGATTCATCAACCGATACCGGACCGACAAGAAACGTGCTTCCCAGGTCCAGAGTAGGATCAGGATGCTTGAAAAATTAGAAAGGATCGAGCTTCCTCCTCCTCCACGCCGCCTGGATTTTAATCTGAGGGTGGATACGCCCAGTTATAAAGATGTTCTGACCATCGAGAATATGTCCTTCCGATATGGAAAGGAATGGGTTCTGAAAGATATCCATCTGCAGATCTCACGTGAAGAAAGGATGGCTTTAGTCGGGGTAAACGGGGTAGGCAAAACTACTCTGACCAGGCTGATAACCGGACAACTGTCTCCCGGACAGGGGACGGTCAAGGTCGGAAGCCGGGTAAATATCGGATATTATGCCCAGCATCAGATCAATGCCCTTAATCTGGATTCAACCGTGTATGACGAGGTGGCCTCCACAGTGGCAGACGGATTGGTTCCCCGGATCAGGGCTGTTTTGGGGATGTTCCAGTTCAATGAAGAAGATATCCTGAAGAAGATCAAAGTTCTGTCCGGAGGAGAAAAGGCCAGAGTGTCCCTGGCAAAGATCCTGCTTTCTCCGGTCAATTTTCTGATCATGGACGAGCCGACTACCCACCTTGATATTATGGCAAGAGAAGCGCTGGAGGATGCTCTCTTCCATTATAACGGCACGCTTATGCTGATTTCCCATGACCGGTATTTTCTGGACAAACTGGTGGGAAGAACTATAGAGCTGAAAAATTTTGAACTGATCGAATATTGGGGGAATTATTCCTATTATATGTGGAAAAGAAACAGGAAGCCGGATACTCCAGGATACCAGGAAGAAGAGGAGGGCAGTACCAGGCCTGTGTCAGGAAAAAAAACAAAAGAGCAAAAGCGAATAGAAGCCGAAGCCAGGCAGGAAGTCAGTAATAAACGCAGCCGCCTTCAGAAAAGTGTTGATTCCTTTGAAAAAAATATTAAGATCGCAGAATCTGAAAAGTTAAAGATCGAAACTGTTCTGGCTCGGCCGGAGACATATAAGAATGGCAGTGATGTCAAGGCGCTGCATGTTGCCTATGCCGAGCTCAAGAAACGTATTGATGCCCTCTACGACAGGTGGGAACAGGAAAAGCGCAAGTTAGAAGAGCTGATTAACCTGCTTTAGTCATAAAAACTGCCGACAGCCTAACATAACTTCTTATATATCATTTGTTTCTTCAGTATTCAGGTTTTCTCACTGCCCATTTGACAACTCCAAGTGAATTCTCATATTTATCAGAACGGTTGCTTCCTGCCGCCGGGCATACTTCCTTTGAATGGGGATCAACTTCATAAAAAAAATTAGAAGCGCTTGACAAGACGACAATTGTCGTTTATTATTAACGACAGGTGTCGTTTAAGATAGGAGGCCGAACAATGGCAAAAAAAAGTGTACGTCAGCTTTCTCCATCCAATCTCGAAATCATGAATATAGTCTGGGCAAAAAGTGAAGTCAGTGTCAATGACGTATTTTACGCGATAAATGCTAAAAGACTTGATAAATTGCGGCGGACAACCATTCAGGTTCAAATGAACCGGCTTGAGGACTATGGATGGTTAAAACACAGAATAAAAGGGCGGACGTTTTTCTACTCCGCGCTTGTAGAAGAGCAGAAAACACGTAAGGAGATCTTGAATGATACCATCAATCGAGTATTTGGAGGATCGAGGGCTGAGCTTGTAAAGTGCATGCTTGAAAACTCGGATGTTTCTCCGGAGGACATCCGGAAACTGCGTGAACTTCTTAAAAAAACCGGAGAGACCAACTCATGAAAATACTGCAAGACATATCAACAGCCGAAGGGATCCTGAATATCGCTCTCCACTCCTTGATCATTTTAGTGATCGGCTGGGTGTTCATACAGGTTTTCAAACATAAAACCGCTCCACTGAGGAGTGGTATTGTATTCATGATCATGCTGGTCCTTTTATTCCTTCCTATCCTGACACTTTCCTCTTCTTTACTAGGGTTTAAGTCTATTCAAACCATACTGCCTATTAAGCTTGATTCTTCTCCCATTATTGTGGAGGGAAATAGCTTGAACACCGCTTCAGGAACGGACGGAGCTCTTAATAAAAATACACTCATATCATCTATATTCACAAAAAAAATATTCAAGAAAATATTTGGATCAGGACCATTTGTGATAAAAGCCCTCAATCTTTTTGGTGTCTTCTGGGGACTGGGAGTTGTGCTCCTTTTGTTTCGTTTTGTATATGGGGTCTTTTCTCTTAAGAATTTGAAAAAAGGAATTGTTGAAGTCAACAACTATAGAATTTCTCAGATCTTGGAAGAAGCTGAGATGGCCTTTCAGAAATCTATAAAAACAAAAATCTTTGAGTCTTCAGAGGTCAGCAGCCCAATAGTATTAGGATTCTTCAAGCCACTCATACTCGTCCCTCGTGGTTTAATAGAAAAAATGCGAGATAAAGAATTGAGAGTGGTTCTGCTCCATGAAATGTCCCATATTTACCATCGAGATCAGATCACAGGAGTTCTGCAGAGGATTTTTACCATCTTAAACTGGTGGAATCCACTGGCCTATACTTTAAGCGCTGATTTCTCCAGAGCGAGAGAGGAAATATCAGACAATCATGTCCTCTTAAAAAACGACAAAAGAGAATATGCAGAGTGTCTGGTCAACTTGGCGGAAAAAACATCCCTTTCCATGAATTTAATGGTTTCCGCTGCTATTGTTTCCCCGCATATTCCTTTGACAGAAAGAGTAAAACACATTTTATCTAAGGAGAGAAATATGGAAACTCAATTAAAAAAATCGACTATGGTGGTGATTCTTTTTGTATCACTTCTTTTTATTGGAATGATCGCAGGCTACAGACTGACCTTTGCAGCCGTTAATAACAAAGTAATGCCCGAAATATTTGCTTCCAATGAAATAACGGGTCACAATGTTCTCCAGAAAAAGGAAAAACAGAAAGAGGAGGAAAGTACACCTATCAGGGCAACCAGGGACATAAAACCGCGAAAACTGATAAAAAGAGTTGAACCGATCTATCCCAAAGAGGCCAGAAAAGAGGGCATTGAGGGTGTCGTCATCCTTGAGGCCGTAACAGATATTTACGGCCGTGTCAGTGCGGTGAAGATCCTGCGATCCATCCCTCTTCTCGATCAAGCAGCCGTCGATGCTGTCCGACAGTGGGTTTATGAGCCTGCTGTGATTGACGGTAAGCCGAGAGGTGCGATTTTTACAGTGACGGTTGTGTTTAAGTTAAAAAGCGAAAAGAAGAAGCAGATTAAAAAGCCAGGTGTAGAAGGAGGAGTTGAAGGTAAAGTAGAAGGTGGTGTGGCGGTTAAAGTGGAAGCCAAAGTCGATGGCCCTGTCCGTGCGGAAGGAGATATTAAAGCTCCAAAACTTATAAACCGTGTCGAACCCATCTATCCCGAGGAAGCTAGAAAAGAGGGCATTGAAGGGGTCGTTATTCTTGAAGCAATAACAGACAAATTTGGCCGGGTGCAAGCAACAAAAATCCTAAGATCCATTCCTGAGCTCGACAAGACTGCTATCGATGCTGTCCGGCAGTGGGTCTATGAGCCTGTTGTGATCGACGGTAAGCCCAGAGGTGCGATTTTTACAGTGACGGTTGTGTTTAAGTTAAAAAGCGAAAAGAAGAAATAATACGCTGATCCGTTATCTGTATTTATTTTTCTATTTTAATATTGGATCATCGATAACTTTAAATTTCCGGGTCATCACCTCTTTATCATCCACTACAAGCGTGACTTTGTACGTGCCGGCCTCGACCATAGCCCTGGATGATCTTCTGCGGGATTGCTGACTCCCTTCCGCCTTCTTAGGTTTTTTTCTGAGATTCCACACAGCTTTCCGGATGCCCCTGGCCGGCCTTCCCTTAAGCGTTATAAGCTCCTCTCCGCCAAGGTCTTTGATGACAAGTTTTACGGATTTGACCTTGTCTTTAAGGTAATAGTAGAACACACCCTGCACGGGCGGGTTGTTTGCTCTTGCGAACTCTCCTAGGGTCTGCCCGCGCCTTTTGATCATCGCCCATTTCACAACCCTCTGGATGTCAAAAAGAAAAGCATCTTTTGCAAAGGTCTTGGCTGTGAATTCCTTGAACGGTTGGATGTCTGCAATGTAAAAGCCCCGGCCGTAAGTCGCGATCGCCAGGTCGCGTTCTCTCTTCTGGATGTCCATGTCCATTATGATCACATCCGGCGCCGAGGAGGATATTTCCATCCAGTTTTTTCCTTGATCCATTGTGACATAGATTCCGTAATCCGTAGCGATATAAAGAACATCGGGATTGTCCGGGTCTTCTTCAATGTCCCGCACCGGGTTTTTCATACCGCAGCCGATATCCTTCCACGTTTTTCCCATGTCCCGGGTGACATAGATGTAGGAAGTGTCTTCGTTATGGGTTCTATACCCTGAGTAGGTGACATAACAGGTCTCTGCATCGTGGTTTGACGGCTCCACGCGCGATACCCATCTGTCATAAGGCAGTACTGCTCCCTCAGGATGCTTCTTTTTGAGTTTGCCTTTTTTGTTATAATAAAGTGCCGTGATGTTTGTCCAGTTAACACCGCCATCCATGCTCATCTTCAGATTGCCATCATCTGTTCCTGCCCAGTAGATACCGGGTTTGACCGGGGATTCGGCAAAGGTGTAGATGGTCGCATACTGAAGATTGGTCAACTTTGATTCCTGGATCCTCTTTTTATCATATTTGGAAAGGTCAGGACTGATGGTCTGCCAGCTTCCTTTTTCCCCGCGGTTCAGGGAACGGTGTACGTACTGCGAGCAGATAAAAACGATACCGGGATTGTGAGGTGATAGCACAATGGGGGAGTCCCATTGATAGCGCTGCGGAGCCTTTCCTTCTGCCCGTTCCTCCTCCGTGTTCCGTCGTGAAAGGGATATCGTGCGCCCGGTCTTGAAGTTCATCCGGCGTGAGGCGCCGAACTGGCTTTCAAAATAGATATACTCGGGATTCCACCAGTCACGGACAACGAAAAACCCATCCCCTGATGGAAGGTAGGTCCAGTCGGACGGATAAACACCGTAGGAATTGCGGTTTTGGGACGGGCCTATCCAGCAGCCGTTATCCTGGGTGCCGCCCATGACATTGTAGGGCATCTCATTATCGGCTGAGATATCATAGAACTGCTGGGCGCTGATTGTCTCTTTTTGGGACCAGTGCTTGCCACCGTCCCATGTCTCGCTCACGCCTCCGTCATTCCCGTTGAGGATGTGATTCGAGTTCAGAGGATCGATCCAGACCACCCGGGTGTCCACATGAGCCTTGTGTGCGCCTGTCCAGGGAGTGTTTTTAAAGATCTTTCCTCCGTCTGTAGAGCGTTTGACGATAACATCAGCAAGATAGAGGATCTGATCATTATTGGGGTCGATAATCATACGTCCGTAATACCCGGCAGTTGCCCTGTTGAGGGGCAAACTGCTGCCCCCGATCTTGAATTCTGTTTTTCGGGTCCAGGTCTCTCCCTGATCGTTCGACCTGTATATAACACCATTGTATTTAATCGGCTGCATCAACCGGAATGCTCCGGCGTAAAATATCTGGAGGATATAGCGGTTGATGACCTGATATCGTCCTTTTGTGCGGGAGCTTGGCTTTTCTTCTGTTTCCGTGTCTTTTTTGTTGAGCATTGTTTCGATCTTTTCGATGAGCCCAATGATATCTTTGTCTTTTTTATAGACATCGCGAGCTTTGGCGTTGAATGCAGCAATATCGATCCCGATCTTGGTGCGGAATTCTTTGTCCTTGATCAAGTCGTTCAGCTTGTCTGCAAGCTTTTTTTCGGAGTCGGCCTGGATTGGTTCGAATTGAACCAGCTTAGCGATTTTTGGATGGATCTTGAATGACTTGAACCAGTTGAAATAACAGCCGTCTTTAAAAATAGAACCGGTCCTGAAGAGACAGCGGTTTTCCCTCTGGTCAAATCCAAGATCGACCTCTTCATCAAGGCGAACATACACGATACGGGGATCTTTGTCGTAAATAACAAGTCCACTGCGTCCGGTTTTAATATTCATAGGGAGACCTTCTGTCAGTTTTTTCCAGGTTTTTCCGCCATCTATGGATTTATAGAGGTGGTTTCCGGCCTGTTTGTCAATAAAGGTCCAGGTTCTTCGGTATGTCTTATACGCGCAGGCGATGATGATATCGGAATTTGTGGGATCGATCACAAAATCTCCGACCCCTCTGTCTTTGAGGTCCAGGACCTGTTCCCAGGTTTTTCCTCCATTTGTGCTTTTAAACAGGCCCCTCTGACAGTCTGTCTTGTTATCATAAAGTTTCCCCTCTGCCGCCACGTAAACAATGTCCGGGTTTGTGGAGTCAATAGCGATCTTGGGAATGATATAGCTGTCTTTGAGCCCAATATGCGACCATGTCTTCCCGGCATCTGTGGACTTCCATAATCCGTTGCCATGGGCGGTTGAACGGGCGTGATGGGCTTCACCAGTGCCTAGATATAGTATATTCGGATCTGACGGGGCAATTGCGATATGGCCCATGCTCATGTTGCCGTATTTTTCGAAGATAGGTTTAAAGGAGATCCCACTGTCCTGGGTCTTCCAGAGACCGCCTGTGGCTGTAGCCACATAATATATTTGGCTTTGACCTTTGGGAACGGCAAAATCTGTGATCCGGCCGGAGAAAGTCCAGGGGCCGATAGAACGCCACTTAAAAATATCCAGATCCTTTGTGATTACAGGAATTTTCCCATACACAGGACTCATCCCCGAAAATATTATTAAAAGGAAGATCATACACAGGATAAAAAGGCTCGTCTGTTTTTTCATGACGCCTCCAAAAAAATATTTGAAACTTCCTTATATCACAGGATGATAAGAGGTTCAATTCTTGTTATTTGATTGCGTAAGGAGGGAAGAAAGGTGAATATCAATACCGGTAATTTTCTGATTTATAGGGCCCTTCCTTGGGTATTCCCAGGTATTCGGCCTGTTTATCAGTCAGTTCGGTCAATGTCACCCCGAGATGATCCAGGTGTAAACGGGCTACTTCTTCATCCAATTTTTTGGGTAAAAGGTAAACGCCGATTTCTGGCTTGTCTTTGGCCAGGGCGATCTGTGCTAGAATCTGGTTAGTAAAGGAATTGGACATCACGAAGCTGGGATGTCCTGTAGCGCAGCCCAGATTCACAAGCCTGCCTTCGGCTAACATGAATATCTGGTGTCCGTCCAGGAATGTATAACAATCCGTCTGTGGTTTAATAGTTTCGCGTTTGACTCCGGGTGCATTATTCAGCTGCTCAGTCTGGATCTCGTTATCGAAATGACCGATATTGCAGACAATGGACTGGTCATTCATTTTTTCCATATGTTCAAGGGTGATCACATCGACATTGCCGGTGGCAGTAACAAAAATATTGCCTTCTTCAAGCCCCTGCTCCACTGTGACAACACGATAACCTTCCATGGCTGCCTGGAGCGCGCAAATGGGATCTATCTCGGTTATCAGCACTTTGGCGCCATAGCCGCGCATGGACTGAGCACAGCCTCTTCCCACATCGCCATATCCGCATATGACCACGGTTTTCCCGGCGAGCATCACATCTGTGGCACGTTTAATCCCATCAGCCAGGGATTCGCGGCAGCCATAAATATTGTCAAATTTGGATTTTGTCACGGAGTCATTGACATTGTAGGCAGCAAATAACAGGGTTCCGGCCTCATGCATCTGTTCCAGCCGATGAACGCCTGTCGTGGTCTCTTCCGAAACACCGATGATCTCCTTAACGATGGTATGCCAGTGTTCCGGCTGGTTTGCGATCATTTCTCTGAGATTGGATTCCAATGCTATTTCATCTCCACTGGCTGCTGTTGTTGGAACCAGTTCGCCTTTTTCTGCATATTCCTTTTCCAGAGCGAAACCACGATGTACCATAAGAGTTGCATCACCACCGTCATCCACGATCAACTGAGGGCCTTTATTGCCTGGGAATGTCAGGGCTTGTCTGGTACACCACCAGTATTCATCGAGCGTTTCCCCTTTCCAGGCAAATACAGGAATTCCTTCAGCAGCGATAGCCGCAGCCGCATGGTCCTGAGTGGAGAAAATATTGCAGCTGGCCCAGCGGACATCAGCTCCAAGTTCATGTAAGGTTTCAATCAACACCGCTGTTTCCACGGTCATATGCAGTGACCCGCTTATGCGGCATCCCTGCAAAGGTTTTTCTTTACTATACTTATGGCGCAATGCCATTAGTCCTGGCATTTCCTTTTTCGCCATAGCAATGACTTTGCGGCCGGCTTCGGCCAAATTGATATCTTTTACCTTATAGGGTAATTCATTATCATTCATAATCAGTTTTTCGATAACACTCATGATTATATCCTTTTTACAGATAGGTCTTTAAACGGTCTGTCATATTGGTTTTTTCCCAGGAGAAATTATCACCATTCCGTCCAAAATGGCCATAGGCAGCCGTAAGCCTGTAACGGGGCTGTTTTAGCTGCAGATGATCGATAATCAGGCTGGGTTTTAAAGGGAATACTTCACGTACGATCTCGGTCAGACGTTCATCGTCCAATTTCCCGGTGCCGAATGTATGTATACTCAGAGAAGTCGGTTCAGCCACACCTATGCTGTAGGATAGCTGTACCTGACATCTGTCAGCCAGGCCGGCGGCTACGATATTCTTTGCAATATAACGGGCCATGTAAGTCCCGGAACGATCTACTTTAGACGGGTCCTTGCCGCTGAATGAGCCACCTCCGTGGGGAGCGTATCCGCCGTAAGTGTCCACAATTATCTTGCGGCCGGTCAGGCCTGTGTCTGCTTCCGGGCCGCCTTTGACGAAACGCCCGGTGCCGTTCACAATAAAATCCTTTTCAAATGGCAGCCCGGTTTTTTCGAGGACGGGAATGATTATGTGTTTTGTTACCTGCTCGGAAACAAAGGCATGTTCTTTTTCCTCACTGCCGAATTTTTCGATCATGTCGTCATGCTGTGTAGCGATCACTACTTTAATGATACGAACCGGTTTGTCACCATCATATTCTATTGTAACCTGTGATTTTCCATCCGGACGTAACCAGGCGAGGGTGCCATTTTTACGGGTTTCCGCCAGGAGTTGAGTGAGATGTTGAGCCAGTTGGATAGGCAGCGGCATTAATTCCTCTGTCTCGCGGCAAGCATATCCGAACATCAGTCCCTGGTCACCAGCACCCTGTTCATGATCCTCATCTTTATCCACTCCGCGGGCAATGTCTTCACTCTGTTGGTGGAGCAGGGATAATACGCGTACTTCTTTACTGGCCATCCCATAGGCTTCATTTATGTATCCGATCTCCTCAAGAGTCTTTTTTACCAGTGTTTCCACTTCAGCAAATCCGTTTGTACTCACTTCGCCGGCCACTACAATCAATCCTTTTGTGGCCAGAGTTTCGCAGGCAACACGGGATTCTGGATCCTGGCGTAATAGATCATCCAGAATCGCGTCAGATATGGCATCGCACACCTTGTCAGGATGTCCTTCAGTAACCGATTCAGATGTAAATAAAAAGCGGCTCATATTATTCTCCGTTCGCTGTAAAAAAAAAGCCGGCGCTTCACCGGCCTGACAGCCTTTTTAGCGCTTATCTAGGATTGGGGCAATATGGCTCAAATCCCACCAAAAATTAAGTATAAACGGTTTTTATTTAATGGTCAAAGTATTTTACTCCATTATTTCCCGCTTTTCTCGCCGGCGAGTGAAACGAGCCAAACCCAATAAACTCTTGTCTCTTTTCTTTTCACTCGAACCCTCGACCCCTCGAATCCTTGAACCCTCTCTTTTGGCTAAAGAGTATATTTGTTGAGTTCCAGCCCGTCCGGGACAGGAACAGCCTCCTTGTAGATATCCCAATAATAGGTTCTTGCCGCTCCAAGTTTTTCGTAGAGGGGGTGGGATTCGTCGGCATGGTGCGTAGCGATGACGTTTTCATGTTCATCAACCAGCAGCAGCGCCTGGGCGCGATTCAGGATACCAGCAGTGCCCACACTGCAGACAGCGATTAGCTGATTTGTTTTTGTCCATTCGATCAGTTCGCTGTAAGTTACGTGTTTTTCTTCGACCGGAGTGCCCATTTGTTCCAGAATAGTGCAGATTCCTATAATAGTTACAGAGGGAAGGATAAGCGGGCTTTCAGGGATCTTTATGACAGTACCGCTGCGCAGAGCGAATAAGCAGCAGGAAGAATCCCATTCCGTAATTTTGCGGGTTTTTATGGGGTCGTAGGGTCGGTCGTCAAGAAACATGGCTGAGGCTGCTTCTGGTAAGATCTTTTTTGCCGCATCAACTGCCTTAACGCTCATTAAATAATTGATCCCAAGTTTCAGACAGCCGGTGCCGTTGATACCGCAAGCCCGGACCATATTCGGGACCACGACTCCGGAAAAAGGTTCTCCCAAATAACGGTCATACCGGCAGACAGCCGCCCGGATGGCGGGGTTTTCCGGGAATGAGACACCGATAGACTGCTGCTCGTCCACAGTAAAAGGCCGGAGGTATCCCTGGACTCCGGCCTCGGCCATATCTGAGCAAAAGGCTGTTATGTCCGGTTCCCGGAAATATCGCAGGAACACTTCAGTGATTTCATCCGGGCCAGGAACCAGGGACTGCTGGCTTGCGCCAAGATTGAAGCTCATGCTCCTTTGAAATCGCTCCAGGTTTTTCCTGAGATTCAAAAACAGGATCTCAATCCTGCCCTCCTGATTTTTTTTACAGAAGAAACGGATCCCTTCAAAGGCAAGAAATAATCCGTAATGAATGGACCGTGAAATAGCAAAAACTTTAGCGTCTGCTTCCTGTGTGCTGTATGTTTTGTTGTTTAAAAGATAAAGCATCTGTGTGTTTGCCCATTTTATTCCTTCAAATCCTGCCATGATCTCCTCCTGTAATTATGAAGAATAATTCATATCATATTTTGTTCTTTAGATACAACAGGCTTTCCTATAAAATAGAGACCGCTATGGCATCCTATGAACCATTTGGATTTCTAACAGCAGAAGACCTGTTAGAAAAAGCTGAAGATCTGGGAATGGATCTACCCTTTCAGGAAAGTATTGATGTTCTGTTTGATAATATCCGGGTTGGATCCAGAACAGTGCCCAATCGGTTTGCTGTGCAACCTATGGAAGGATTTGATGCTGAATTTAACGGCGCTCCGGGGGAAGTTGATCCTCTGTTGTGCCCCTCGTGTGGAGGCAAGATGTCAATCATCGCTTTCATAGCAGATCATAAAGTTATCGGCAAGATTATCGCTCACCTCAAGCTCACCTTCATGGCCGAACGGCGTCCTCCTCCTCAAAGTGTCCAACAGGAACTCTTGATGGCAGCTGAAGAGAGTGGGG
>CBDVEQ010000021.1:0-19849 GCA_965373045.1 uncultured bacterium
GGTCGAGGATGTAAGCGAAGTGCCCCCCGGCAAGGTCATCATACGGAGCCACGGAATTTCACCTGAAATATACGAACGACTGAAAAAGAAAAATATCAAGATCGTAGACGCCACATGTCCGATCGTTCAAAAGATCCAGCAGCGGGTTAACAACCTGGCAAAAGAAGGCGAAGAGATTATTATCGTCGGCAATAAAAAACATCCGGAATCCATTGGACTGATCGGATACAGTCAGGGAAAAGGCATCATTATCGAAAGCGAACAGCAGGCAAAAAAACTGCCAAAAAGAACAACAAGGGCTGTTCTGGCTCAATCAACACAGGATCCGTTCCTATTTGAAAGGATCGTCACCATCCTAAAAAAAAGAACCAGCGAGCTGATAATTTTTAATACCATATGCCAGTCAACTCAGACACAACAGAAATCCACGTCCGAACTGGCAGAAGAGGTCGACACGCTTTTTGTCATCGGAGGAAAAAACAGTTCCAATACAAACAAACTTTATCAGGTCTCCAAGAGAATCCTGCCAAACACATATTTCATAGAAAAGGCGGAACAAATCACCCTTGAAATGCTTCAGGGTTCAAAAATAATAGGCCTGTCCGGAGGCGCATCCACACCTCCTGAGGCCATTCAAGAAGCTGTGGTTAAAATCAAATCCTGCTTCGAATATCAAATTCACACGGAAAAGGATATCCAATGTCAGAGTTAAAAAAAGACCAAGAAAACGAAGAAGAACTCTCATCCCAAGATTACGAAAAACTGCTCGATCAATACCAATTTGATGCCAAAGAATTGACACCTGGAAGTCTGGTCAAGGGAAAAATCGTTAAAATTACAGGGGCGCATGTTCTGGTCGACATCGGCTTCAAGTCAGAAGGGATTATTCCCCTTGAGGAATTCGGCCCTCCCGAAGAAAGAGATGAGATCAACACTGGAGACGAGATCGAGGCGGTCCTGGTAAAATCAGACCATAAAGAAGGCTATCTGATCCTGTCTAAAAAGAGGGCCGCGGCAAATCGCGCCCTGGGAAACTTGGAAAAAGCCTATCATACAAAAAGCTGGATAATCGGTAAAATCGATGAAAAGATCAGGAACGGTTATATTGTCGATGTGGGTATAAAGACATTTATGCCCGATTCTCATGCAGACGTGAAGATAGTCAAAGACCCCAGCATACTTATCGGCAACCGATATAAATTCAAGGTTATTAAATTCGACCGCAAGAGTGAAAACGCCATGCTTTCACGCAAACTATTCCTTCAGGATGAGCATGAAAAGAAAAAGCAGCAAGTTTACGAACAGCTCCGAAAAGGCATCACACTGAAGGGAACTATTAAAAGCCTGACAAACTTCGGAGCGTTTGTGGATATCGGAGGCGTTGAAGGGCTTCTTCACATCTCGGATATGTCCTGGGGAAAGATCAGTCACCCTTCTGAGCTTTTTAAGACCGGGCAGGATATCGAAGTCATTGTGCTAAACTTTGACGAAAAAGAGAACAGGATATCGCTCGGTTATAAACAGCTGACCTCCGACCCATGGGAAACCATCTTTGAAAGATATGTCGAAGGTCAAAAACTTCCTGGAAAAGTCGTCAGCCTAACGGATTTCGGCGCTTTTGTGGAACTTGAAAAGGGCGTTGATGGCCTGGTCCATATATCAGACCTGACCTGGTCCCGAAAGTTAATCCATCCCAAAAAGGTGCTCTCCATCGGGGAAGAAGTGTTGGTGACCATCCTTTCCCTTAACCCGGAAACAAAAAGAATCTCTTTAGGGCTCAAGCAGAGCTCACCACATCCATTAGAGGAGTTCCGCCAAAAATACAGCCCTGGTTCCCGTGTTTCAGGAAAGATTACCAGTATCACGGATTTCGGGGCCTTTCTTGAAGTCGATAAAGGAATTGAAGGGCTTATTCACATATCGGATATCAGCTGGAAAAGAATTAAACATCCTTCTTCTGTCCTCAAGGTTGGAGATGAAACCGATGCTATCATCCTGAGCATCGATGTGGACAAACAGAAGCTTTCTCTGGGCATCAAACAGCTCGAAGGCGATATATGGGAGGATTTCTTCGCCCGCCAAAAAGTCGGAGATCTTGTAAATGTCAAGATCATCCGAATTGCTAACTTTGGAGTATTCGTAGAAATCACTCCGGGGATCGAAGGTGTTGTTTTCCTCTCCGAGCTGGATGAGCAGAAAATCGACAACCCAGCAGAAGTCTTTAAAGTGGGAGACGAAAAACTGGCTAAGCTCCTCAAACTGAACCAGCAGGATAAAAAAATCTCTCTCAGCTTCAGGCAAGGGCAGCTCGATGCGCAAAAAATCGAATATCAGAAGTTTTCCAACAGGCAAGACAGCACATTAACCCTGGGAGATCTCATGAAAGACCAGCTCAGGAACATCGAAACCTCTATTAAAAAGAACGCCTCTAAAAAAGAAACAAAGAAGAAAGCAACAAAAAAGCCTATTAAAAAGGAAAAGAAAGAAGATAAGGGAAAAGACACAAAAAAAGAAATTAAGAAGGTAACAACAAAAAAACCAAAAAAAGAAACAAAAAAGGCCAGCAAAAAAGAAATTAAGAAGAAGGAGGATAAAGGTGATAAAAGCTGATCTAGTCAATAAAATCGCCAAGGAAATGGATATTTCCAAGCAGGACGCGGAACTGGGCGTTAGTCTTTTCTTTGATATCATCAAAGAAGCACTCATGCGTGGTGAAGAGATCGAGCTCAGAGGTTTCGGCAGTTTCCGTTTCAGAAAAAGGGAGGCCCGCTCCGGAAGAAATCCGCGCACCGGAGAGCCCGTACAGGTTCCCCCAAAAAAAGTCCTTTACTTCAAGCCAAGCAAACTGCTGAAAAATCAAATCAACCAAAAATGAAATATATTTCTGCCCCATGGAGGGCGGATTATGTCAAAAAAGTGTTTAAAATGACCGGATGTATATTCTGTAAATCCCTGAAGATGAAGAACGACCGAAAAGCCCTCATCCTTTTCAGAGGAAAATACAATTTTATCATGCTCAACAAGTATCCTTATAATGCAGGACACCTGATGATCGCTCCCTACAAACATCTGGATTCTCCGGAAAAAGCGGACAAAGCATCAGCTTATGAAATGACGGACCTATTAAAAACAGCTCTCTCTGTCTTGCGGAATCATTACAATCCCCAGGGATTCAATACGGGAATGAACATCGGACGGAGCGCAGGGGCAGGAGTGGAAAGCCACTTTCATTTTCACATCATTCCACGCTGGGCCGGCGATTCAAATTTTATGCCGATCATCGGAGAGACCAAGGTGATCATTGAAGATCTGGATATCACCTATGATCAGCTGGTTCCCCTGTTTAATGAACCCAAATAGCATCCGTAAATAACACGATCTGTGAGAGAAAAAATGAATATTGACCTTACTGGAGAGCAGCAAATGCTCAAGGATATGGTCCGGGAGTTCGCCCGAAACGAGATCGAACCCAAGGCCAAAGAGCTTGAAGAAAAACATGAATTCCCGCACATTTTTCTTAAGAAACTTGCAGAATTGGGAATTCTAGGAATGGGTGTTTCGCCTGACTTCGAAGGGACCAAAACAGACCACCTCTCGATCTATTTAGCCATTGAGGAACTAAGCCGGGTCATGCCCTCGCTGGCAGTCATTATCTGTGTCCACTGTTCACTATTCTGCCATCTCATCGGCAGATTCGGCTCACAGGAACAGAAGGAAAAATATTTGCCCCGGGCCGCAAGCGGAGAGATCCTCGGCGCATTCAGCTTGACCGAACCGGGCGCCGGATCCGATATATCAAACTTGCTGACGTCAGCGGTCAGAGAGGGGGATTATTATATCCTTAACGGAACCAAAGCCTGGGTCACATGCGGCAGCGAGGCGGAATCCCTGATTATTTTTGCTCAGACCGAGATCAAGCAAGGCAGAAAAAAGCTTAGCGCTTTTATCGTGGATAAAAAGTCTCCCGGTTTCCGTGTGTCCAAGATTGAAAACAAGATGGGACTGAACTCGTCTCTGACTGCAGAGATCGTGCTGGAAAACTGCAGGATTCCTGTAAGCAGCCTACTGGGCGAAGAGGGTCAAGGTTTAAAAATCGCCCTGCATGGCCTTGATGGTTCCCGGATTGGGATCGCTGCACAAGCTCTCGGCATTGCTCAAAGAGCATTGGATGAGGCGCTTAAGTACTCCAAAGCGAGGGAAGCCTTCGGGAAATCCCTTTCGAAAATACAGATCATTCAATTTAAACTGGCAGACATCGCAACACAACTGGATGCGGCCAGACTGCTCACGTACCGGGCAGCCGCCCTGTTTGACAATAAAAAACCATTCACCAAGGAAGCGGCCATGGCCAAACTTTTCGCTTCTGAGGCAACCAATAAAATTGTTTATGAAGCTCTTCAGATCCATGGCGGATACGGATATTCAAAAGAGTTTATCATAGAGCAGCTCTACAGGGATGCCCGGGTTTTACCCATCTATGAAGGAACCTCGGAGATCCAGAGAATTATCATTGCCAGAGAAATCATAAAAGGAAATTGAGGTGTATTAAAGATGTTAAGATCAATGAGAAAAAACCTGAAATCACTTGCCCCTGTTCTATGGTTTGTGATTATCGCATTTATTATATCTATTTTTGCTGTCTGGGGCGGTGGAAGCATTGGAGGCGGAAGAAAGAACATCATTGCTATAATCGGCAAGGAGAAGATCTCCAGGGATTTTTACTATTCAAGCCTGGTCCAGCGCCTGCAGGCCATGAGCAATGAGTACAAGGAGCTGGACGCAAACTTTATCCAGCAGCTCAATATCCCTCAGCAGGTTCTTGAACAGATCGTCCAACGGACACTCCTGCTCCAGAGGGCCAAAGACATGGGATTAAAGGTCTCTGATGACGAGATCGCAGCAAAGATCAAAAGTTATCCGGTCTTTCAGAAGAACGGAAACTTCGTCGGTTTTGAACAGTACCAGAAGATCCTGAGCTGGAACCGGATGTCCATATCCGAATTCGAAAAAAGCCTTGAAAGCGAGATCCTGATCGACAAGGTTATAAAATCCACAACTGCCGGAGTGATCATCACCGAGGATGAAGTCTGGGAAAATTATAAAAACAATACAGAAAGCGCAAGACTGGAATACGCGGTCCTTGACGTCAACAGCATAAAGCTGGAAACAGAACCCCAAGAGGCCGAGCTCATGGAATACTTCAACACAAAAAAAGATAATTATCGACTTTCCGAGCGCAGAGAAGCGGAGTATGTCTTCTTTATTACCGATGAACTGAAACCGGAAATCCAGGTCTCGGAAAAAGAGATCTCCAAATATTACAATGAAAACGAAGCCCAGTTTAAAGAGCCTGAACAGACACGTTTGAGCCGTATCTATTTTTCTTTTGAAGGCAAGGACAAGGAGTTTGTCAGAACCGAAGCCGGAAATATTCTTAACCGTCTGAAAAAAGACGAGGACTTTGGTATTTTGGCAGAAATCTATTCTCAGGACGATAAAGCAAGCTCAAAAGGTGACTGGGGACTTTTTGAGTGGCGAAATCTTCCGGCCAAGGAACAGGAAGCCCTTAAAACCATGGCAAAGGACGAGTACTCCGAACTTATTGAGTCAGAGGACGGCATTGCCATCCTGAAGGTTACGGAAAAAGAGCTTGAGAAATTAACCCCTGTTGAACAGCTCACAGACAGGATCACCACGATCCTCAAGGATCAGAAAGCAAGAGGTGTTGCCGAACAGAAGATCGCTCAGCTTGAAAAAAATGCAAGAAAGGAAAAAAGCCTGAATTTGGCTGCTCAGAAATTTGGATACCAGATCAAAAACACAGGCTTGCTCAAGCAGGGGGATACTATAGAAAACATCGATCCCTCCGGATCCATCAGCAGTTCTCTTTTCAGCCTGAAAAACAATGGTCTTTCCTCCCCCGTTTATACGTATAAGGGAGTAGGGCTCGCCCAGTTGAAAAAAATCGAAGAACCCCGCTCAGCCAGCTACGAAGAAGCCAAGGAACAGATCAAGGATGATTTCACCGCAGAAAAAAAGAAATCGATTGCCCTTGAAAAAATGAACCCGTTCAAAGCAGAGTTCAATAGAAGCGACTTTGATAAACTTGCGGAAAAATATAAAATGGAATACAAATCCGTTGAAGAACACAAGCGTGGGCAGTATCTCAGCACAGTTGGTGAAAATCAGACTATTGACAGCCTGGCTTTTTCTCTTGACCTGAACGAGACAAGCGACCCTATTGAATTTGAGAACGGTTATACCATTATCCACGTTCTTGACCGTAAAGTCGTAACAAAAGAAGATTTTACAAAGGAAAAAGAAAACGAGAAAAAAAGACTCCTTGAATCAAAAAAGAACAAATTCTTCCAGTCTTTCCTGATAAAATTGAGAGAAGACAAAAATGTCAAGATCCGGTACGATGTTTTTCTGAAAGTAAATTCGGATGTCCTGTCACGCTTTTCCAAGGAAGGGGAAGAATAATGAACAAAACATTATTTCAGGCGGCAGAGAAGGCTGTTAAACAATGCTTATCCATGAAACCGGGGGAAAGTTTTCTTTTGATCACAGATAAACAAAAAATGGATATCGCCGAAGCACTGGCTTATTGGGCCAAAGAAGCCGGCACAGAAACAACGACCTATCTCATGACGGAAACTCTGAGGCCGATCTCAAAACCGACGGCATTATTTAAAGATATGATGACCAAAGCAGATGTTATCACCTATATGCTGGACGCACGGATCGCAGAAAAACCCTTCCGGGGATATATGGTCAAAGCCGGGATCGAAGGAAGCCGGATATGCATGATGCCCGGGATCACGATCGACATGATGGAACGCCTCATCAACATCGACTTTTCAGAGATGGACTCTTTCACACAAAAAGTCATAGCCGCAATGGAAGACGCCGATGATGTGGTTATCGAAAATCCTGACGGGACTTACCTCGAATGCAGCGTCAAAGGCCGAAAATGGAAAGCAGACAACGGCGATATCAGTCAAATTGGCTCCCATGGAAATCTTCCTGCCGGCGAGTGCTTTACTGCTCCTGTTGAGGAAAGCTTCACAGGAAAGCTGGTCATCAGCCTGATCGATGACAAACTTGGACACGGCGAGATGATTTTTGATCGAGGAAAGCTTGTTGATTTTAAAGGCCAGGGCATCAGAGAAATCCTTAAAAACATCGGCAATGACGAGACAGGAAAGATCATCGGGGAATTCGGCATCGGCACAAATCCCGGCGCAAAGATCTGTCCTAATATGCTTGAGGCAGAGAAGGCTTTCGGCACTGCCCATTTTGCCATCGGCGACTCTTACGGTCTCGGCACTAATTCAAGCTCCCATCACTATGATGCCCTCGTCAACAAGGTCACTATCAAGGCCAAAGGCCGGACCATTGTCAAAAACGGACAATATTTGATCTAGACTTCCCTCAACACTGGCTCCGCCGGGGAACGATCTTTACCGGTTCCTGATGATGTCCAGGATCATGCTGGTAACTTTTGCTTCGAGCGCCGCCCGGAAGCGCTCAATTGTGGCAGCCATATCGTCTTCCAGATAATCAGTAACATACATGGGTTCACCCACTCTGACCCGTATCTTGGCTGGAACAACCCAGGCGTAATGTGTGCCGAACATGGCAACTGGCGTGACCGGGATCTTCAAACCTGTTTCCTTGTACACATTAAAGGCAATTATGGATGGTCCCCGGCGAAATGGGTAAATATAGGGATTGGGATGTTCTGCTTGAATACGGCCCCGTCCCTGAAGCGTAATGATCGTCCGTCCTTTTTTGACATAGTCCTGGCATTTCTGGATAGCAAGACTTTTTTTCCACCCCATATCAACAGGGATCGAACCTACCTTTTCGATATTGGAAGAGATATAATCCACAAATAAGAATTTGATCGGGTTGATCAAAAAATTTATAAAAGCTCCGATTTTCCCCATATGGCGGACAAGATGCCTTCTGACCAGCCAACTGAAATCATGCCGGGTAAAGATCTGCCTGTTCGCAGTAAAAAAGAATGGTTTGGGGACAATCCTGAAGAGAGTTGACACATCTTTATAGGAACCGATATGGTTGCCGACAATTATGTTTCCTCCCTCCTTCACAAAATTTTCCGACCCTTCTACAATCAGTTTCTTCCCAAGAAGAAAAAAATTGCTGATGCGGGTTACACGAGGTAGTAGTTTGTAAAATTCTTCCTCATATTTTGACATTTTTTGCACTTTTCTTATTCTAGCCGATTGCAGAGAAAAATTAAATACAAAAAAGTAGCCCATCACTATTAATTGTGATAATTTAATCTTTCCAACCTGGATTATTCACGGGTCGAGGTTGGTTATAAAGAGAGGATTCGAGGATTCTAGGATTCGAGTGGGAAGAAAAGATAGAAAGAGTCGAGTGACTTAATTAATAATTATAAAGAATTGAAAGTACGGAAGATAATTGTTAGAAAGAAAAGCGCTTGAATCCTTGATCCCTCGAATCCTTGATCCCTTTTTTTCAGCTTATCGGCAGTTTTTATGAATGAAGCAGGCTAAATCTATGGACAATTTAAAAAACGACAGCTTGCTCATCTTTAAGGCAGGCCTGGAAGCAGTCGATCCGTTCCAGGCTGTGAACCATCACGTTAAAACCAAAAATAATATCCTTCATATAGGACAGCGCAAATATGACCTTTCTCAATATAAAAGAATCTTTGTTTTAGGAGCAGGAAAAGCATCGGCCGCTATGGCCAAATCTGTCGAAAATATTCTGGGAGACCGCATCACCGACGGGATCCTGAATGTGAAATACGGCCACAGCATACCGCTTGAATTTATTCGCATCAATGAGGCAGGACACCCCCTGCCGGATGAATCCGGGTTTCAAGGCGCACAGCAGATAGTTGAATTGGCCCGGAGCGCCAGAGAAAAGGACCTGATTTTTTTTCTCATATCAGGCGGTGGCTCCGCTCTTCTTCCCTATCCTATACTTGGAATCACTCTGGATGAGATAAAAAAGCTTACTCAGATCCTCCTGAAGACCGGCGCCACTATTCACGAGATCAACACTCTTCGAAAACATCTCTCCCTTGTCAAAGGAGGGAATCTGGCAAAGATCGCCTATCCGGCAACACTGATCTCCTTGATCCTTTCTGACGTTATCGGTGATGATCTGGACACCATCGCCTCCGGTCCCACAGTTCCGGATAACAGCACATTTCTCCAGTGCAAACAAATTCTTGAAAAATATCATATCCAGGAAAAGATCCCCTCAGGGATCCGGAAAATAATATCCAAAGGCGAAAAGGGCCTTATCCCTGAAACTCCAAAGCAAAACGATCCCGCATTTCAGCGGACTCAGAACTGCATTGTGGGAAGCAATATCCAGGCCGCAAAGGGCGCCATGAAGAAAGCGGAAGAACTGGGCTATAACAGCATGATCTTATCCACCGTCGTTTCGGGGGAAACCAGGGATGCTGCCGCAGCTCATACCGCCATTGCCAGAAATATCCTCATGACTGGAAATCCCATAATAAGACCTGCCTGCGTTATCTCCGGGGGAGAAACAACGGTTTCTATTCAAGGCAATGGTCTGGGCGGGCGCAACCAGGAGTTTGTTTTGGCTGCAGCCATGAACATCGACGGATTGGAAAACACGGCCATATTGAGCTGCGGCACAGATGGCACGGACGGGCCTACAGACGCGGCAGGAGCCTATGCCGACGGCAAAACAATCGGGCGCGCCCGCAAGCTGGGCCTAGATGCCGGACAGTTTTTGCTGAACAATGATTCATACCATTTCTTCCAGCCGCTCAATGACCTGATAATAACAGGCCCCACATATACAAATGTTATGGATCTGCATGTTTTAATCGTTCAATAATCGTTTACAGGAGATATTGTAATGAAAAAAATTCTTGTTCTTGGGGCAGGCCGTTCTTCCACAACTCTCATCCAATACCTGTTGGATCACTCATTTAATAACAAATGGAAGATCGTTCTGGGGGACATCTCTGAAGAGCTTGCCCTCCAGAAGATCAAGGATCATCCCAACGGCAAGGCTGTGGGCTTTAATATCAAAGACAGGAAGCTCCGCCAGCAGCTCATAGAAGATACAGACCTTGTTATCTCCATGCTCCCACAACGGATGCACTATCCGGTAGCCTTGGGCTGCCTGAAATTCAGGAAACACATGATAACTGCCTCTTATGTCTCCCCCAAGATCAAAAGACTGGATAAAGAAGTCAAAAAGCATGACCTATTATTTCTGAACGAGATCGGACTGGATCCGGGGATCGACCACATGTCCGCCATGCGGATCATAGACAGGATCAGATCCCAGGGAGGCAAGATCACTGTATTCGATTCCTCCACCGGCGGATTGATCGCCCCGGAGAGCGATAACAACCCATGGCATTACAAATTCACGTGGAATCCCAGGAATGTCATCCTTGCCGGCCAGGACGGCGCAAGATTCCTTTATAACTGCCGTTTTAAACACATCCCCTACCACAAACTCTTTCAGAGGATAGAGACAGTTCAGCTTCAGGGTATGGGCAATTTTGAGATCTATCCAAACCGGGATTCTCTTAAATATCAGAGCACATATGACATGTTCGACATCAAAACCATGTTTCGCGGAACAATCAGACGTTCAGGCTTTTGTGCAGCCTGGGACGTTTTTGTCCAGCTAGGTTTAACCGACGACACATATCTCGTCGAGCAGGCCGAAAACATGACCTACCGGAATTTTATCAACATCTACCTGAAATATCACAAACATCGCCCTGTTGAGAAAAAACTGGCCGCATACCTCGGCATCAAAGAAAATTCCGGGGTCATGAAAAGGATCCAGTGGACAGGCATATTTGAAGAAACACCGATCGGTCTTAAAAAAGCCACGCCTGCCCAGATATTACAGAAACTGCTCGAATCCAAATGGAAGCTCGATCCTGATGACAAAGATATGATCGTCATGCTTCACAGAATAAAATACATTTTGAACGGCGAAAAAAATAATATCTGGGCCACTCTGGTTGTCATTGGGAACGACCCGGAAAACACAGCCATGGCCAAAACAGTCGGCCTTCCCGTAGGAATAGCAGCCAAGCTGATCCTGGAAGACAGGATCCCGGCCCGGGGCATTCAGATCCCCCTGCTTAAGGAGATCTATGAACCGGTCCTGAATGAACTGGAAGAGCACGGGATACGATTCATAGAGGAAGATCGAGAGTTCGATGTATAGAAAGTTTTTTCATAATTTTTCAGAATTAATGGAGATGATCGATGAAAAAATTCGCCTTATTGCTTTCAATCTTAATTCCGCTGTTTCTCCCTTTAAATGCCACTGATATCATTACGATAGGGGACGAGGAAGGAGAGGGCAAGCTGCTCATGCCTTTCCAGATCGAGGAAGGCCCGGACAGCAACATTTATATCTACGACCAGATGGATTCCCAGATCAAGGTTTTTTCCCCGGATGGAAAATACCTAAGAAAAATCGGGGGTAAAGGACAGGGTCCTGGCGAAATCCAGCGTGCAGACGGGCTATCTTTTGGTTTCACTCCGGACGGAAACCTGTATTTCACAGAATATTTTGCCGGACACCCATGGATGACATTTATGAGCCTTTCCGGAAAATATGTTGATATCCTCAAATATGATGTCAGCAAATTTTTTGGAATAGGCAGCGCTACTGCCCTTAAGGACGGCCGATACCTTGTCGAATTCAATTTCTCGGGAAAACCTGAAAAAAAGAAGGATTATTTCCTCATCCACTCACCCCGGGAAATCGCGCTTGTCAACAACAAAGGACAGATCCTGTCAAAGATAAAAAAAGCCGATCCCATCACACGGATTTCCTATCATGATGACGGAGCCGATTCTCCCATCCCCTTCACCCCTCATTTCTTTTGGAGTCCATTCAAAAAGGGGACGGTTCTATTTTCAGACGGTCTCAGCACAAAACTTCAGGTCTATGATCACAGCGGAAATCTGGTTGAAGAAATCCCCACTCCCCTTCCCAAGCCGGCAAAAGTCACAGGAAAGCATCTGAGCCAATGGCGCGAGGAGAGGAAGGAAATGATGCGGTCCCGGAATATTAGCTGGTACAACCGGTTCGGCAAGGTCATCGAAAAATACAAAAAATCCATCCACAAGAAGAAACCCAATCTCTCCGAATTATCCGTCACGCCGGAGGGGAATATCCTGCTGGCCGGGAGTGGAGATGAGGAAACCCGGTCAATCGACTACTGGCTGATGGATGAGAAAGGGAAATCCCTGGCCAAGATCATCACCTCAGCCATGGGGATCAAAATAACGCCGCACTTTATTTTTTTCGGTACCATGGATGAGGATTATATTGTTAAGACCTATGCCCTGAAACGACAGGGGGATGAGGCTTCAGACCTCAAACAGGTAGAAGCTTATTTAACCAGCTCTATTCAGGACGTTATAAGCCCAGTCGATCCATTGACAGACCGCCCTAATATCAGACGTCTCGATGGTGGCGCCGCACCAGAATCGAAGGCCCGGAGGAGCATCCCGGTAAGCTCCGCAGTCATTGGCCACTCCTTCCTCGGCCAGCAGTTTCACCATCTCTTTCACTTTGTCCGCAGGCAGATCCACAGTAAAGCATACACTGGTGTTGGAACGGATATCTTTGCTTTCCGCCAGAAAATCGATCCAGTCATGAGAAGCGACAAAATCCTCAAAGGCAGCCAGGTTGGCATTGCTGCGTTTGATCAGTCCCTGGAGTCCGCCGACCGACTCCGCCCAGTTTAAAGCAGCCAGATAATCCTCGTTGGCCAGCATGGATGGCGTATTAATGGTAGAGCCCTTGAAAATCCCTTCATTCAGCTTTCCGCCCTTGGTCATCCGGAAAATCTTGGGCATCGGCCAGGGAGGCGCATAGGATTCAAGGCGCTCCACTGCTCTCGGAGACAGGATCAAAATACCGTGGGCCGCTTCTCCGCCCAGAACCTTCTGCCAGGAGTAGGTGATCACATCCAGTTTCTCATAGGGGATATCCATGGCGAAAAGCGCGGATGTGGCATCACATAAAGTTAGACCATCACGGTTATCCGGGATCCAGTCACCGTTGGGAAGCTTGACCCCGCTGGTGGTTCCATTCCAGACAAAAACAATATCATTGGTAAAATCAGCCCGGGAAAGATCGGGAAGCCTCCCGTAATCCGCACTGAAAACCCGGACATTGTCCAACTTAAGCTGCTTCTCGATATCGGTCGCCCACCCTTTGGAAAAAGATTCCCAGACAAACACATCCACACCTCTGGGACCGAGAAGGGACCACATGGCCATCTCAAACGCGCCGGTATCAGAGGCCGGAACAATACCGATCCGGTAATCGTCAGGAAGACCCAGTATCTTTTTTGTTTTATCAACAGCCTCGGCCAATTTCCCTTTCCCAAGACTGCTCCGGTGAGAGCGGCCCAGAGGCGCATCTTTCAACTCATCCAGAGAATATCCCGGGTGTTTGGCACATGGCCCGGACGAAAAATTCGGACAATTGGGCTTGATATCAGGTTTAGGTTTCATGGCATTCTCCTCACAATATGAACAATCCAGAGTAACACAGAAAAAACCGGATTTTCAACAAAAAGAAAGATGCTTAACGAAATCGTCTCCAGCCACCTCTGATCTCACCAAATCTCGGATTGACGACATTGCTGTAGATCGACCCGAATGTAAAACTCAATCCGACCTCCAGGGAGTACTGGTATTCGGTCGCCAGTTCCTTGCGGCGGAGCAGGATCTCTTCCAGAGTTGCTTCTCCAAACGGCAGCGAAAGCTGATCGTGAATGACTTCATAACGTCCGTCAATTTCCAGAGAAAGCCCTTTGAAGATCCGGAGTGATAATTCGACGTTAAATTCAAGCCTGTTTTTTGAGAAGTCATGAAAATAGTTTGAACCCTCCAGGGAAGCTTCCACATTTCCCCACGGCTCTTTCATCTCGAAAGTAATATCAAGAGATTGTCCAAACAGATGCTCGGACATTTTTTTATAAATAGTCTCTTCACGATAATTAGCATAACTGTGAGCCAGCTTATAGAGAAAACGCAACTGTCTTCGCGTCGACTGCGAATAAGGGAAAAAATTATATTCAATAGCCAGAGCCGGATTGATGCTGAAGTGAACATTCCGGTAGGTCGAAGATGATAAATTCAGAAAACCACCAATAGACCAGTGGTCATTGATGCTTTTGGCATAAAGCCCGCTGAAACTTTCCATCTCTGACGTACTGGTGACTAATTCATCTTCATAATCATACTTCCTCTGGTCAAAATTGGCTGAAATACCCATGCGCAGCTTGGACGCCGGCGTGACTCTATTAACCGAAATATTTCCATAAATGGACTTGGAGCTTTTCTGCGCCTCGCCATTGAGACGTCCGTTCATGCTGGCACTGAACACCCAGAAGTTCCATTTATCAACAACCGCAGTCGGCTGTACTTTCGAGCGAAAGGATACTCCCAGAAGGCTGCATATAGGAGTCCTGGCCGCATAGGGAACAAGCCCCAGCTTTAAATATCTGACATATTCTCTTCGTATCTCATCACTCGTTTCTGTTTTATTGGACACATAAACCAGGGTGTTGCTGAGATCGGAAAACCCATTTTTACCGATGAAAGCGAAAGTATATTCCCGTCCGCCGGCTCCAGTGGTCTGCTGCGTAATCAGGACATGAACATCCGCTTCCTTGTGATCCCTCACATAATTCACAAAAGGGATCTCGGTTTTTATATAATTCATATCGCACCGGCGGCAGTCGATAAAGACCTTAGGCGCCTGCTTCTTTAACTCATTGATATATTCCTGCAATGTTCGAACAGCAGAACCAGATACACTTAAAAATCCTACAAGTAAAAATATCAAAGAAACCATTATCTTCCGGTTCTTCATGTAATTCTCCTTTATAAACTTCAACACAATTACTCCGTTTAGACGTAACAAAAATTAGAATCTTCCAGTTGTGAGAAAGATCAGTTCTGATTATAATGAGTAAAATCAAATAGAATTAGAAATGGCCCGGGTGAATATAAACATCATTGGATACATTCCTACCTTAGATTTTCAGTTCTCATTTGGCAAGAATTCTATGATATTTTTTCTTGCCGGAGCGAAGAAGAATACCTTCAGGAGTCAAGTCATTTTCATTCACCCATCGCTCAAGACTGTCTATGCGCTGATCATTGATGTAAAGACCGCCCTGTTTGATCAGCCTTTTCGCCTCGCCCCTGGAACCGGTTAATCCCACTTCAGCAAACAGCTCGGCCGGGTTGATCCCTTGCTCGAGACGACTGCGGCTTATTGTCGTTGTAGGCATACCATCCAGTTCTCCGCCCTTTCCGAAAGCGGCTTCAGATGAAGCTTTTGCTTCTCTGGCAGCTGATTTGCCGTGAGAGATTATCGTGGCTTCAAAGGCCAGGATCTGTTTGGCTTCTCTGAGCTCACTCCCCTGAAGGGACTCCAACCGTTTGATCTCATCCATAGAAAAAAAGGTGAAAATCTTTAAAAACGGTCCAACATCCCGGTCATCACAATTGATCCAGTACTGATAAAAGTCATAGGGATTGAGTTTTTTCGCATCCAGCCAGACGGTCCCTGAAGCCGTCTTTCCCATTTTGGCTCCAGTCGATAAGGTCAGGAGCGGAAAGGTCATAGCCTCTACTTTGACGTTATCAACCCGCCGGATAAGGTCCACTCCAGCCAGAATGTTGCCCCACTGGTCATCGCCTCCCATCTGGAGAGTGCATCCATAATTGCGGAACAGATAGAGAAAGTCATACGCTTGAAGGAGCTGATAGTTGAATTCTATGAAAGAAAGCCCTTTTTCCATCCTCTGCCTGTACGCTTCGGCTGCGAGCATCCGGTTCACACTGAAATGCCTGCCGATATTTCTGAGAAATTCGACATAGTTCAGCTTCAGCAGCCAGTCGGCGTTGTCCAGGGCGATACAGTTCTTGCCGTCAAAATGCAGATATCGGTCAAGCTGCGAATGGATCTGCCGGCCGTATTCACGGATTATTTCCTCTGTTAGCATCTGCCTCAATTCGGTTTTTCCGCTGGGATCTCCGACCATGGTCGTCCCGCCGCCGACAATGGCGATGGGCTTGTGACCGGCCCGCTGCAGGTGTTTCATGACCATAATTGGCACAAGGCTTCCAATATGAAGACTGGTGGCCGTGCTGTCAAAGCCGATATAGAATACAAAAGGATCACCGCCCAGCATTTTGCGGACAGCATCATCATCCGATGTCTGAGCGATCAGGCCGCGTTCTTTTAGAATATCAAATACATTTTCACTCATCACTTTTTCTCCATCCAACTTCCAGTTTATAGCATAATTCTCCCTATACACTCAACTCCTGATGTAAAAAATGATTGAAAAATTCAGGCTGATTTGTTATAAATTATAGTTAGAAATATTTTTTTTATTAGATTGCTAAGGAAAAGATCAAGCACCCCCTGTTCCGGGCAAAAAATAAATAAAAAACTCTAATGGGATATCACCCTTGCAGGAATAAATAAATGGCAGAAAATCTTTATGTCACCGCAACTGAAACCAAGAGCGGCAAATCGGCTATATCTCTTGGGATCATGGAAATGCTCCTGAGAAATGTCAAAAAAGTGGCCTTTTTCCGCCCTTTGATCACTGTAAATTCAAACTCAAATAAAAGGGATAATGATATCGAACTGATCTCTTCCTACTTCAAACTGGATACTCCCTATGAAGAGATGTATGGATTCACGACAGCCCAAGCTCTGGAATACATCGCCCACGGAAAATATTCAGAGCTTCTGGAAAAAATCGTCACCAAGTACAAAACGCTGGAAGAAAAATATGATTTTGTGCTCTGCGAAGGAACGGACTTTGACGGGGCCACCTCGGTATTTGAATTTGACATCAACGCAGATATCATCAACAACCTGGGGTGTCCCGTCATTCTTGTATCTACAGAATGCAACAAAAGCGAAGACGAGACCATCAGGGCTATTGAAATGTCCACTGAGTCCCTCTATGAAAAGGCATGCAACATTATTGCGACCATTGTCAACCGCACCAAACCAGGAAGCCACATTGTAAAACACCTCAAAAAAAAGCTTCAGGACAAGAACCAGTTTATCTTCTCTATTCCTGAAGAAAAAACTCTGAGCAATCCTTCGATAAGACACATCGCAGAGAAATTGAATGCCAAGGTCCTGTACGGAAAAAATCAGCTTAACCGGCATATCAAAGGATTTGGTGTGGCAGCTATGCAGTTGAGGAATGTTCTGTCCAAATTCAAAGCCGGGGACATGATTATCACCCCCGGCGACCGCGCAGATTTGATCGTAGCCTTTCTTTCATCAATAACATCCACGACCATGCCAAATATTTCCGGGATCATACTGACCGGAGGCCTGCTTCCGGAAAAATCCATCCAGAAATTGATCGAAGGATTTCCCAATATTGTTCCCATTTTAAGTGTTGAAGAAAACACCTTCGAAACAGCCCGGCTTGCCGATAATATTCACGCTGTCATCTCCCCACAAGATACCTCAAAGATCATGAAAGCCCTGGCTCTGTTTGAAAATAATATTGATGTTCCGGCTCTAAGGGACAGGATCATTCAGACGAAGATCACAGTTATAACACCCAAAATGTTTGAATACCGCCTTCTCCAGCGGGCCCGGGCTCAGAAAAAGCATATTGTGCTGGCGGAAGGCACTGAAGAAAGGATCCTCCGGGCAGCTGATTTCCTTCTCCGCCGCAAAGTGGTTGATATATCTCTTCTTGGTCCAAAAGACAAGATCGAAAATAAGATCAAACAGCTTGGCTTACAGTTAAACGATGTAAATATCATTGATATTATAAAATCCGATAGATATGAATACTATACAATGACCTATCTGAATCTGAGAAAACACAAAGGCATAACGATCGAAAATGCTCACGATTTCATGTGCGATTCAAGCTATTTTGGGACGATGATGGTTTACAAAGGCCATGCGGACGGAATAGTGTCTGGCGCAGTTCATACAACCCGCAATACACTCCGCCCGTCATTTGAATTCATCAAAACAAAACCGGGAGTTAATATTATCTCCAGTGTCTTCTTCATGTGCCTGGAAGACAGAGTCCTCGTTTATGGGGACTGTGCGGTCAATCCGGATCCAAACTCTCAGGAGTTGGCAGAAATCGCCATCAGTTCCGCACAAACCGCAAAGACATTCGGGATCGAGCCCAGAGTGGCAATGCTTTCCTACTCAACCGGTGAATCAGGAATCGGGGCCGACGTGTCCAAAGTCCGCGAAGCAACAAAAATCGCAAAAGAGATGGCAAAAAAGATCGATCCGGATTTAAAGATCGAAGGACCGCTGCAGTATGATGCTGCAATCGATCCGGTAGTGGCAAAAACTAAACTGCCTAACAGCGAGGTCGCAGGCAGAGCCACGGTCTTCATCTTTCCGGACCTTAACACGGGAAACAACACCTATAAAGCGGTTCAGAGATCGGCCAATGCCATCGCCATCGGCCCGGTCCTGCAGGGGCTGAACAAACCGGTTAATGACCTGAGCCGCGGCTGCTCGGTTTCCGATATTGTAAACACAGTGGCCATTACAGCCATCCAGGCTCAATCCAAGTAAGAGACATGAAAATTCTAGTCATTAACACGGGCAGCTCTTCTATCAAGTATCAGCTTTTTGATATGGACAGGGACAGCGCCATAGTCATCGGACTGGTTGAAAAGATCGGAGAGAAAAACAGTATCCTCACCCACAAAACCATAGACCAGAATGGAGAGGGCAAAAAAAAAGTTGAAACCGGTCATATTGCCGACCATGCCAAAGGGCTTGCAAGAATCGTGGAACTTCTGACCGATCCCGAGTACGGGGTCATCTGTGATAAATCCGAGATCACGGCTGTCGGCCACCGTGTAGTACACGGCGGAGAGCAGTTTCAATCATCCACTGTCATCAATGAAAAAGTTTTGAATGCCGTAAAGGACAATATACCTCTTGCTCCTCTTCACAACCCTCCCAATCTGACAGGAATCGAGGTGGCTAAAACAATATTTCCCGACGCGCCCCAGGTTGCTGTTTTTGATACAGCATTCCATCAGTCCATTCCTCAAAAAGCTTATTTGTATGCCCTTCCTTATGACCTGTACCTCAAGAACAGGGTTCGTCGTTACGGCTTTCACGGCACATCCCATGCCTATGTCACAGTTGAGGCATCCAAATTTATGGGTATATCCGGAGACAAGCTCAATCTGATCACCATCCATCTGGGAAACGGCGCCAGCATGACGGCAGTAAAAAACGGCAGGAGTTTAGACACCTCCATGGGATTGACACCTCTTGAAGGCCTGGTCATGGGAACCCGTTCCGGCGATGTCGATCCGGCGCTTCCCTTTTTCCTTGCCAGGAATCTGGATATGGACCTCAAGGATATAGACCGGCTTCTTAACAAGGAAAGCGGCATTAAAGGATTTTGCGGCATCAATGACATGCGGGAAGTGGAAGATCGAGCCCAGGCCGGAGATGAGATGGCAAAGACAGCCCTGGATGTCTATGCGTACAGGATCAAAAAATACATCGGCGCTTATTATGCGGCATTGGGACGGTTGGATGCCATTGTATTTACAGCCGGTATAGGGGAAAACTCCCCCCTTATCCGCTCCATGTGCTGTGAAGACCTGCAGGAACTTGGTATCAAGATCGATGAGGACAAAAACCAGGAGCGCCGCAAAGACGAGCGCGATATCAGCGCTGCTGATTCCCGGATCAGGATCCTTGTGATCCCGACCAACGAAGAAAAAAGGATCGCCCGCGAGACCAAACGGGTGAT